>JPUR01000393.1 GCA_001321835.1 Marinosulfonomonas sp. PRT-SC04 | reverse complement strand
CATATGTCGATCGAAAATCCGGCCTTTGAAAAATCCCGCCAAGCGCTGAGCGACGAGTGGCCCCTGCCCGGTGCCTACGTTGGCTGCGGTGCCTCGATCCCGATTGCTGGATATTTCAAGGATGTTCTGAACATGGACGCGATGCTGATTGGCTTTGGTAAAGACGATGACGCGATCCATTCACCAAATGAAAAATACGACATGGAAAGCTTTCACAAAGGCACGCGCAGCTGGGCGCGCATACTGGCAGCTTTGGCGACGTAATCACCGACAAGGTGCACAAGGCGCCGACAAGGTATCAAGGTATCATCAAATTGTTGGCTCTAGCTTGATCTGAACCAGATATGCAACTTTATCCAGTCGCAATTTCATCCGTCAATCATGCCCGGTTGCAAAACATCTGACCGGGCATGACAACAGGA
>JPUR01000392.1 GCA_001321835.1 Marinosulfonomonas sp. PRT-SC04 | reverse complement strand
CCTTAGTGCCCGAGGCCGTGGTTGCAGGTGCGCCCGAGGGGGCCATCGTTAAGGACACGGCGGCGATGACGCTGGACGAGACGCATGCCGACATTTTGGCGGCCCATAAACGTGGTGAAGACGTGGCGCGGGTGCATTCTGGCGATCCGTCTTTGTATGGCGCGATTGCCGAGCAAATCCGTCGTCTGCGGGCTGATGGCATTGACTATAAGATTATCCCCGGTGTGCCTGCCTATGCGGCTGCAGCTGCTGCGATTGGTCAAGAATTAACCATTCCTGAAATTGCGCAATCCATTGTTTTAACACGGGTTTCTATGCAATCTACTTCGATGCCGGCTGGTGAAAGCTTGGATAATTTTGCGCGGACGGGTGCCACCTTGGCGATCCATTTGGGCGTGCGCAATATGCGCGAAATCGAACGGGTTTTGGTGCCGCATTATGGCGAGGATTGCCCTGTCGTTGTGGCCTACCGCGTTGGTTGGCCGGAC
>JPUR01000391.1 GCA_001321835.1 Marinosulfonomonas sp. PRT-SC04 | reverse complement strand
CGCCAAATCTGACCTGCCGTATGGTGAACGTCAAAGGATACCGCATGACCCTGATTGAGTTTCAACTGCTGATTATTTTCCTGTTTCCGCTGGCCTATAGCCCCGGCCCCGGCAACATGTTTTTCGCCGCTCTTGGAGCGCGTTATGGTGTCATCGCGACACTGCCCGCCAACCTTGGCTATCATCTGGCGACGCTGATTGTCAGCTTTGCCATTGGCATGGGGTTTTCGATTGTGCTGGATCCCGTCAGCACCACTTTTATGTTGATCCAAAAATTTGGAGCGGTCTATATTCTATGGCTGGCGTGGAAATTATACCGCAGTCATGGCGATATTAACCTTGCCCCTGCACAAGCTGCCGGGCCGATGGATGGCATGATCCTGCTGCTAAACCCCAAGGGCTATCTGATTATGGCCCTGATGTTTTTGCTGTTTCCCAGCGCAAACATGATTGGCACCGCCAGCGTCGCGACCCTGTTCACATTGAACAACATGCTGGCGTTTTTGGTCTGGACGATGGCGGGCCAAACACTGGCGCGCATATTCAACAGCCCCCGCGCCGCACATCGGCTGAACACAGGTTTTGCGCTGTGCCTCGCCGGTGTCGCATTGTGGCTGCTGATCGGTTGATGCCCCCACCAATATGGCAGGGGCATAACGTGTTATTCTGCCGGTATCGCCGCCGCCTCAATCTCCAGAGGATGGTTGAGATT
>JPUR01000390.1 GCA_001321835.1 Marinosulfonomonas sp. PRT-SC04 | reverse complement strand
CCTTGCCATAATGGGCGTTAAAGTCGTCTTCAATCGTGTCAGGCGCTTTGGTCGGTTTTTCCAGCACACCCAGCAGCGGTAGGATGACCAAGAAATACCCGAACCAATAGGTTGCTGCGATCAGAGAAATCCAGTCATTCGGGAATTCTGTGTCGCGTGCCCCGACCCACATCAGGACGATGAAATCGACCACCAGCAGGAAGTAGAACATTTTGAACATTGGACGGAACCGACCGGAGCGAACAGATGAGGTATCCAGCCAAGGCACCAGTGCCATCACGGCAATCGCGCCGAACATTGCCAACACACC
>JPUR01000389.1 GCA_001321835.1 Marinosulfonomonas sp. PRT-SC04 | reverse complement strand
CCTCCAGATCAGTACAGCTTTCCCGTGAGATCTGTCTGCCAAATGATGTTGAATTGGTATAGCGACCACGAATCTGCGGAATTAAAGTTTTAGTGATAAAGTCTGTGAATACTCGTAAGTGTTCGCCTTTGATCGCAAACTTTGTATCGGCTACCATGGCACCGATATAAGTTTCTACTTTCAGATATTCGGTTCCATAACCAAAGATGTGCAGCATGATATCGTGCTGTGCGTAGGAATTATCGAACTGAATCCCTTCCTTTACCGTTGGTTTACTAATGGAGAAAATATTATTCAGTCCGCTTTGGATTTGGGATTCATCATTATTGATTAATCCACTGTAGAAAATATGCGTATCATAATCCGCCATATTTACTCCTGTATCACCTTTATAGCGTTTATATTCCATTTGTTTTACCAGATTTGCAAATAACTCACCGGAAAGCCTGTTTTGGTTATCTTTCTCACTAAGCATAATAAGGATAACGCCCAATACTCTGGGTGCTTCTATTTCGTTCCACCACCAGTTGTTGTTTTTAGGCTTGCTCCTGTTCCAGTAGGCAAGAGCATTTTCAATAGCTTTGAAAACTTTTGGATCATTCTTCAGATTACTCCATGGTGCAGTATAAGCAACTGTCATTTCATGGATGCGCTTCAGGTGTTCTATTCCCTTCCATACACTTGGAGAAGGGTCTGCATAATCTACATCCTTCCATTGCTGATTATCGTGTAGTGTTTGCTGCCATTTTTGTGCATTTTGTACTATTGCAGCTTTATCTACTCCTTTCTCCCAATGCCATTCGGCAATCCTGTGTTTAATAATATCTATTTCATTGGCCTTACTTATGCTGATGCATACAACACAGGCTATGAAAAAAAATAATTTTCTCATATTGAGGTTTTCGGTTAATTAGTTTGAGGCAAGTTAGTGAAATTTCTTTTATCATTGATTATCTTTGCATTGTGCAAGTAACAAAAGACAATTTATCGGAATTAGAATTTCCGCAACTCTTAGAACAAATCGTTCCTTTTGCATTTTCTCCGAAAATAGCAGAACAGATTACCCATATACTACCCATGCCTTTGGATGAGGCCAGAATAAGTCTTACAAAGGTATCGGAATATGCATCGTCATACGAGAATGACAATGCGATCCCCTTCAATGAATATGAGGATATAGAAGCAGAGCTAAAGGTAATGGCTATAGAAAACTATCGCCTGGATGCAGCATCTTTTATGAAGATAAAGAATATCTCCATGATGGTAGGAAAACTGGTTGTTTACTTCAAAAAGTTCAATGAATATTACCCTGTACTTTTTAGTGAGTCTCAGGAAATTGAACTGACTAAAGAAATTATTGAAAAGATTAATAATGTATTTAATCGCTATGGTGAGGTAAAATCTGATGCTTCTCCGGATCTGGAAATTATCCGTAAGGAGATCAGTCATGCAAGAAAAGCCATTCAGGAAAATTTCAACCGGGCATTAACAATGTACGGACAATCGGATCTACTAGATGACATTCGTGAAACTATTATAGACGATCAAAGAGTATTGGCTGTAAAGTCAGGATTTAAGAAAAGAATACCGGGCAGAACACTTGGAGTATCCAAAAC
>JPUR01000388.1 GCA_001321835.1 Marinosulfonomonas sp. PRT-SC04 | reverse complement strand
CGTTACAAGCGCCACAGGCTGCAACACCGCAGCCATATTTGGTGCCGGTCATCCCCAACGCATCGCGCAACACCCACAGCAGCGGTACATCGCCGGGTAAATCCACCTGATGGCTCTCACCGTTGATTGTTAAACTGGTGGTCATGTTGCACTCCTTGGCTCACTCTCGTGTGGCTCTTCAACTAAACTAATTGGTTTAGGATATGCGCATGATCCGAAAAATGTCCATGCCTTGGCACTCTTCTTTTCCTAGTGAACCTCTGAACAACAGGGCTTTCGGTGCGCGGAGGTTTTCGACCGCCGC
>JPUR01000387.1 GCA_001321835.1 Marinosulfonomonas sp. PRT-SC04 | reverse complement strand
GAAAACCTTAGGGGATCACGGGATTACACTGCATCACCTCTGCACGTGGTGGGATGTTCTGGCCGAAGCCAAGGCCAGCAACGCCTTTGATGCGGCCACCCTGATCGAGGTTGAGAGTTTTCTAAACGCACCCAGAGCGTGGCAGGACGCGCGAAAAAAATAAACCGCGCAATCTGCATTTTGTGGTATGTTTGGTGAGATCCGCTAGATTTAGCGCCCCCTATTCTATCCACAGCTTTATACAATTTGCGCTGACGCTCGGGGCGGAATAAACAAATCCTAGCAAGATAAATGGGTGAGATATGAACGAGATTACGCCGGTGAATTCAGGTCAAGATGAGGCCGGTATCAGTGATTCCATGCCGCATAACGTCGAGGCCGAGCAGCAATTGCTGGGCGCGATCCTGACCAACAATGACATTTTCGACCGAGTTTCGGCGATCATCGGCCCACAGCATTTCTACGAGCCGGTGCATGCACGCATTTACGAGGTGGCCTCTTCGCGGATTGCCAAGAACAATCTGGCCTCTCCCGTCACCCTGAAGGCGTTCCTTGAGGATGACGAGGGTCTGAAAGAGCTGGGCGGTCCGGCCTATCTGGTGCGTCTTGCAGGCGCCGCGATTTCCAGTTTTGCGGCGCGGGATTACGCGCAGATGATCTATGATCTGGCGATCCGGCGCGAATTGATCGGCCTTGGCCGTGATATTGCGGATCGGGCGGCCAAGGTTGATGTCGAATCAGAACCTAAAGATCAAATTGTCGAGGCCGAGCAAGCGCTGTACGCACTGGGCGAGCAAGGCCAGACCGACAGCGGGTTTCAGTCGTTTCTAAAGGCGGTGACCGATGCGGTGAATGTGGCCAACGCCGCCTATCAACGCGAAGGCGGTATGGCGGGTATTTCGACTGGTTTGATTGATATGGACAAAATGCTGGGCGGTCTGCACCGCTCGGATTTGTTGATTCTGGCGGGGCGCCCCTCGATGGGCAAAACCGCGCTGGCCACCAATATCGCCTTTAACATCGCCAAGGCCTATCAAAAAGGCATCCGCCATGATGGCACCGAGGGTGCGATTAATGGCGGGGTTGTCGGCTTTTACAGTCTCGAGATGTCGGCCGAGCAATTGGCGGCGCGGATCCTGTCTGAGGCCTCTGAGGTGCCCAGCGATCAAATCCGTCGCGGCGATATGACCGAGGAAGAATTCCGGCGTTTCGTTGAGGCCGCCAAGCAGCTTGAATCTTGTCCGCTGTATATTGATGACACCCCTGCCCTGACAATTTCGCAATTGGCAGCCCGCGCGCGCCGTTTGAAACGGACCCACGGGCTTGATGTGTTGTTCATCGATTATTTGCAGTTGGTGCGCCCCGCCACCGCCAAAGACAGCCGCGTCAACGAGGTGTCCGAGATCACGCAGGGCCTGAAGGCGATTGCCAAGGAGTTGGAAAT
>JPUR01000386.1 GCA_001321835.1 Marinosulfonomonas sp. PRT-SC04 | reverse complement strand
CAATAAAAACGCCCAAAGGCACCTCGATTGCCAAAATAATCAGGGTGAAAATGATCTGGCGGCCCAGCGCATCATGCAGACGTTCTGAATGCAAAAGCTCTTCAAACCATTCCAGCCCAGCCCAGAAAAACTGGTTATTGCCAAATGTGTCCTGCACCGAATAATTGACCACGGTCATCAACGGGATCACTGCCGAAAATGCCACCAGTATCAAAACAGGTAAAACCAGAAACCACGCCTTTTGATTGACGGTCTTTTCCATTACATGATCTCCCCTTCGATCAGCCAGTCATCAACATACACATTGATCTTTTCCGGATCAAAAGTGATACGGTTCATCTCCGCGCCAATTTCGACACCTTCTTCGACAATTATATTGATTTTATTGCCAAAGAAGTCAGCGCGCACAATCTTATGACGCCCCACATCTTCAACCCGACGAACCTTAATTTCCAAGCCCTTATTGCCTGCTGACAAACGAACAAATTCGGGGCGGATACCAATCTGGACTTTACCAGACAGCGGCTTGTAACCGGCGCCAAGCGGGATCTTCACCCCATCAATAATCGCGACGTTACCAGACACTGTGGCCTCCAGAAAATTCATGCCGGGCGAGCCGATGAAATAACCGACAAAAGTATGCGCAGGCTTTTCAAACAATTCTTGCGGAGTGCCGACCTGCACCACACCCCCATCATGCATCACCACCACTTTATCGGCAACCGTCAGTGCCTCTG
>JPUR01000385.1 GCA_001321835.1 Marinosulfonomonas sp. PRT-SC04 | reverse complement strand
CCCACTGCCGTCTAACGCTCAGGCACTGACCCTTATCAATCTTTCGCTAGTGTCATTTATAAACAAACGGTTGCCGGGCCGCGAGACAAATGGTTCTTTCGTTTCGTCATTTTGAATCACCTTTGCCATAAGGCGAGCCACCTCAACTGCTGATCTGAAAACCCGGAACCACTTTTTTCAACATGTTGGCCAATTCTTTGGACCGTTTCAAGGTAGGTGTTAGTATCTGAAGAGTGATCCATGCAACAAGGCTATGAAGATGAAAGGTATTGCTAAAATGTCCAGTAGACCAAAGCGAACCGTCAATAAAAGCGCCCCCATACGTTTCATTCCCAGTTGATTGATGTGATTGGCACTGAGTCTTTTTTTCCAGATATTGTCAAAATAGTAGAACAACGTCTCAGTTTTGATGGGCTGTTGATGTGCCTCTATAGTAAGGATAATGCGCCAACGTCTTTAGGATGTTTCAACGAGGCGCTAAATTTTCAGACCGGAATCCAGAACTATTTGAAATACTCATACATCCTAAACCCCGTATATCATGCGTTTCAAAATGACATCGCCGCGGGCGCCTATATAATGGATGATATTTTGCCACAGGACCAGAAAAGCGAAGTCACGGCCGCTGATTTCCACATCTGGATCGATGATCAGGAAACGATTGGCTACCGTACGCCGGGTTGGCCAAAAAATATCGAGGAGGTCTTGGGACTCATACCATTGCCAGATAATAAGATGATCGAGCTCTGTTTTATGAACAGAAAAGGCACCACTAAAGTACAGAGATGTCAGGCTGATCTGCAAAGCATTTTCCCGGTTTTAGCGAGCACATTTCGCAAGCATTTTGAATTCGCAGCGCATGATTTTGATACGACAAACGCTGAGCCAAACATAAAATATCAAATTTTGGATTTTGGCAGCCATATACTGACAGAACGCGAACAGTCCATCGTACAACTGATTCTAAAGGGATACTCTAGCAATTCGATAGCACTGGTTTTGAAAATTTCACTGCCCACAGTGAAAACGCACCGCCGGAATATTTATGCGAAATTGAATATTTCGTCTCAAGTTGAATTATTCAACCTGTATCTGTCCGCAATGATGGCTTCATCGCCTTAGTCACACTAGGGTTTTACGCATATCATCCTAAAGGATGATATGCCCGCCTATCAATCTGGGGAAAACTGCAGATCATGCTCGAATGTTGGGCGTGAATGGCATGACCATATTTATTTTATTCATGAGGTGCGAACTTGAATTTTCCTGTTGCGATATCTGTACAAAATTTCCGGCGTTAGCCCAAACTGACA
>JPUR01000384.1 GCA_001321835.1 Marinosulfonomonas sp. PRT-SC04 | reverse complement strand
AACCATAAGTCATCGCATCATGCTCGTCCCCGCTGGTGGCCGCCGCTACAAATTGCGCAAACGCACATTCATCGCCGCCAAAGCACTCACAGTCGAGACTATGGCGCAGCAACGGGCGCCTTGCGTGGTTTTGAACTGTGCGCATCAGATCCTCAAAGGAGGCCATCGCAACGGCAGCATCGGCACGATCAAAGGTTCGGGAAAAATCACGCCAAACCTGTGCGTGATTGCCCGAAAACCAGTGACGCAGATACAAAATTGCAGCCAGCTCGACCGGTGGCAGCTCGCTTAATACACCCACAGGGGCGCCACCGCGCGCGGATTTTGGGGCCGGAAAACGCTTCATATCAAATGCGTCACTTCGTTAAGATCAGTTTGCCGGCCCGCGTGATCCGCAGGAAATAGGTCTGGTTGTTCAGCAGGATCTGCGCTTGGATGCCCCCCTTGGTCAGATCCTTGGCATCATACGTCGGCAAGGGCTCCGTGAGCTGGGTTTGGGGCGGGGCAGATGTCATAGATATATGTGCATTCATGGCGCGCGCTCGATGTGATCTAGTAAATATTCAAGTCGTTGTTCGCTGGGGTAAATGCCCTGAGTGATGATTTCCATCCACTCCAGCAGGCATGTCTTCGGCTCCCTTTCGCGCATTTCGATATTTTTAGTGTCAGCCAATACTGGATTTTGCACCTGAACCTCCTATTTGTTACGGCTCCTGGCTACCTAGATGGTTGGCTGAGAATCTATCTTGTGCCTTATCTGACAAAAATAGTCATGTAAGTCAATTCCGATTATTTTAGTAAGGTATTTTTTATTGCCGTTTTCACGCAAAGGCTACAGGCCCTGCACTGCCGCCAGCTGCAATCAGCCCGACAATGACCGCCGCGAGAATGATTGAGACTGGTTGGCCAGAACCTGATAGGTTGTTTTTGGTTCACGGCGTGTGCGACTTTGCAAAAACCGCAACCTTCGGAGACCGTAATGCTGGAAGGTATCGATGTTGCACACATGATCCGAAAAGATTAATTTGGCAAAATTGCCCAATCCGATTTTCAGCAGTTTTTGCGTTGGCTAGATAACTGTACCGGGCTTGGAGGCGGTCTCCACGCTGTGTGTAAATTTGCGACAGAACCGCAGATGTTACCAGCGGTTGATCCGGACCGTGAAGATCAAAAAAGCGACCGCGTCAGATAAGGGTTTTC
>JPUR01000383.1 GCA_001321835.1 Marinosulfonomonas sp. PRT-SC04 | reverse complement strand
CCGGGTTTTTCACCGATGCGGGTGACCACGTTGTCATAGCCTACGTTCAGTCCGGCGATTTGCAGTTTGACATCATATTGATCCGACCAGAACCACGGGGTGGCGACATATTCTTTACGCGCGTCTTTGTCTGTGATCAGCATGTTTTCAGCCACCACTTCGGCCTGAGCAATCGCGTTTGGCACGCTTTCCAGCCGGATGCGGGTGTCGCGATATGGGAACGAGGCGCAATCGCCTGCGGCCCAGATGTTCGGCGTCGAGGTGCGGCCTTGTGCGTCAGTTTTGATGCCGTTCTCAAGGGTCATGTCGATGGATTCGGCGAGTGCTGTGGAGGGCTTAATGCCGACGCCGGTGATGACGAAATCAACCGCAATGGTTGTGCCGTTGGTCAGGGT
>JPUR01000382.1 GCA_001321835.1 Marinosulfonomonas sp. PRT-SC04 | reverse complement strand
TTGCGATCCTGCACCCGCATGCCGGTGACATCTTCACCGTTCCACAAGAGCCGGCCGGTGGTTGGCACATCCAGCCCTGCCATCAACCGCATCAGCGATGTTTTGCCCGATGTGGTCGCCCCCAAAAGAACATTCATCGTGCCTTTTTGCAGGGTCAGATCTGTTGGATAAATATGGGTCTGCCCATTGATGGATTTTGAAACCCCCTCAAATACCAGTGTCATTGCTGTGGCTCCCTGCGCGCGGTTTTCATCCAGTTATCAAGATCTTCGATTTCGGCCTTGCTCATCCGCAGCCCCAATCGTGACCGGCGCCACACCACATCCTCAGCGGTGCGCGCATATTCTTTTTCCATCAGCCAGATGATTTCACGTTCCGTCAGAGTGGCCGCAAACGCGCGCCCCAAATCCTCAGACGTTTTCGCATTCCCCAGCATTAGAGACGCATCGGTGCCATATGCCCTGATCAAACGC
>JPUR01000381.1 GCA_001321835.1 Marinosulfonomonas sp. PRT-SC04 | reverse complement strand
GGGTATAATCCTGCCATCGACAGCTACTCGGCATTTTTTGGAAATGACCATAAAACTTCGACCGGCCTTGAGGGGTATTTGCGCAGCCGTGGCATCACCACCCTAACGATGGTCGGGCTTGCCACTGATTTTTGTGTGCAATATTCGGCGCTTGATGCCGCCAAGCTTGGATTTGATGTGACTGTCCTTGAGGGGGCGTGTCGGGCAATTGATCTGGACGGATCCCTTGCCACCGCCCGCACCGCGATGCAGAGTGCCGGTGTGAAACTGGAGCCTTAACCAATGCCTGATCTTGCCACCCGCGTTTATAACCACAAGTGGAGAATCGATCCGATTGTTCGGTCCTTGATCGACACGGATTTCTATAAACTGTTGATGTGCCAGTCGGTGTTTCGCAATAAGCCTGACACCAATGTCACGTTTTCACTGATAAATCGGTCCAAAACAATTCGATTGGCCGATCAGGTTGATGAGGGGGAGTTGCGTGAGCAGCTCGACCATATTCGCTTGCTTTCACTTTCTCGCGGCGAGAGCACTTGGTTGCGCGGCAACATGTTTTACGGCAAACGCGCCATGTTCAGCTCTGAATTTATGGAGTGGTTTGAGGGCATGCATCTGCCACCTTATCATTTGGAAAAACGTGATGGCCAATTTGAGCTGACGTTTGAGGGTAAATGGCACGAAGTGATGATGTGGGAGGTGCCCGCACTTGCGGTGTTGATGGAGCTGCGCTCCCGTACCGTGCTGCAAACGATGGATAAGTTCGAGCTGCAAATTCTCTATGCACGCGGCATGACAAAATTGTGGGAAAAGGTTGAAAAACTGCGGGGCTTGGACGGCCTGCGCTTGGCTGATTTTGGCACCCGCCGCCGGCACAGTTTTTTATGGCAAGACTGGTGCGTTCAGGCGATGAACGAGGGGTTGGGCGAGAAATTTGTAGGCACCTCGAATTGTTTGATTGCGATGCGGCGAGAGGTCGAAGCGATTGGCACC
>JPUR01000380.1 GCA_001321835.1 Marinosulfonomonas sp. PRT-SC04 | reverse complement strand
TGACCGAGACCGAAGTGATCTCGATGAACCGTCGGATGTCGGGTGGGGATGCCTCGCTGAATGTGACGGTTGGCTCGGATGGTGAAGGCACCATGCAGTGGCAGGATTGGCTGGAGGATGAGGATGCCGATCAGGCTGGTGATTATGCCGAAAAAGACGAATTGGACACCCGCCGCGAATTGTTGAATGAGGCGATGGAGGTTTTGAATGACCGTGAAAAGTCTATTCTGGAGCAACGCCGCCTGAAGGATAAACCGATTACACTTGAGGTTTTATCCGGCCAATACGAGGTTTCGCGGGAACGCATTCGCCAGATCGAGGTGCGGGCGTTTGAGAAAATTCAGAACCGGATGCGGGAATTGGCCAAGGGCAAGGGCATGTTGGTGCCTGCCTAAACTTGGGTTAAGAAAAACGTGCACCGCCTGACAGCGTGCCCAAAAGCTGCCCTGTTAAGGAGCAGCTTTTGGTTTTTATATGCTCCCAGCGCACCCAGCATACAGAATAGATACAAATTTTGAGGGCTGCTCGTTACATTCGCTGTTTTAG
>JPUR01000379.1 GCA_001321835.1 Marinosulfonomonas sp. PRT-SC04 | reverse complement strand
CATTTAACGCCTGCGCAGCCGCACTCACTTTGGCTTGGCCGGCTTGATCCTCGCGAAACAATGTCTGACGATGCAGGTTCGACAGCGACACCACATCAGGGTCAACCACAGTGATTTTTCCAATGCCCGCTGCAACCAGATATTGCAACGGCGGACAACCAAGCGCGCCCGCGCCGACCACCAGAATATGCGCCGCTTGCAAACGGTTTTGCCCAGCAGCGCCAACTTCTGGCAAGGTTGTTTGGCGGATATAACGGCTCATCTGGTGGCCGCAAGCCAGGCGCGGATCCGGGATTCTGGATCGGCATTCAAGGTGATATCAGTCACCGCCGAAACCACATCAGCCCCCGAATCAAACGCCCCAGAGGCCCGCTCAATCGTCATGCCACCAATGGCGATCAACGGGGTATCGCCAATAATCGCTTTCCATTTTGTCAGCTTTTCAGTGCCCTGTTGATGCCATTTCATCTGCTTGAAAATGGTCGGATAGATCGGGCCAAGCGCGATGTAGTCCGGCGACAAAGCCATAGCGCGATCCAGCTCGGCGCGATCATGGGTGCTAATCCCAAGACGCAGACCGGCGCGGCGGATCGCCTTGGTATCGGCCCCATCCAGATCTTCTTGACCGAGGTGAATATAATCACAGCCCGCATCAATCGCCATTTCCCAGTGGTCATTGATGATCAGCGTACAGCCTGCGGCCTGACACAGATC
>JPUR01000378.1 GCA_001321835.1 Marinosulfonomonas sp. PRT-SC04 | reverse complement strand
GTGGGGGCGAATCCAGCCGGTGCCACTGCCGCCCGAGCCGCTGGTTTCAAGCGCCAACAAAAAACGGTGTGTGGTGAACGGATCAATCGGGCGACCTGGGGCGGGGCAAGCGCAGGCATCCCATGCCTCGGCGGTGACGTCAGCAAGGCTGGGGATGATGCGGATTTCGATCTGTTTGGGCATAGGGTGAGTGTGGCGCTTATGAGGATTGGGTCAAGAGGGCGCTTGGGCGGCATAGCCCTCGAAGGTCACGTTATCGGCGATTTTTCGGGCCTGAATATCGGCCTCAGGGCTGCGGGTGGTCCAGCACAGAATGCGGGCGCCGGCCTGTTTTAGGTCGGCAACCCGTGGGTTTTCCAGATCATCATGGCGGTGGCTGATGAAGCAGGCACCAGTGCGGTCATAGTCAGGAATGCTGCGCAGGTGGGCGCGGGTTTTCTCGCTCAGTAGCGGCCAATGTTCGGCGGGAAAATGTGAGCTGACAATGCCGCGCGGCACGTTTGGTGCCATATCGGCCAGCGCAAGAACCGAGTGCGGATTGAAGCACATCACGGCCACGGGGCCATCGTAATTGAGCAGGGCGTTGGCGACGGATTTCTCTAGCGGGCCAACATCCGGTCCCATTGCGTCGTCTTGGTCTTTGGTCTCGATCAACAGCGGGACGCGGCCCGCAATTAGGGTGAGGATTTCGGGCAGGGTCGGGATGGTTTCCGAACTGTTTGATAAGGTGATCTGGGTCAGATCATCGCATTTTTTAGTGCGAACCGGGCCCGTTTGATTGGTCAGGCGAGACAGTTCATAGTCGTGAAACACCATCGCGTGGCCATCGGCTGACAGCTGCACATCAAGCTCGATGCCGTAACCGGCATCAATCGCGGCGATAAAGGCGGCGCGCGAGTTTTCAATGATGGTTGGGCCCGTATCGCGCCCGCAACTGTGATAGCCGCGGTGCGCAAATGGGAGCTTCAAGAAACTGTCAGAAAGCGTGGTCATTTGATTTGGAAAATGCCTTCGATTTCAACCGCAACCCCTAGTGGCAGAGAGACGGCGCTGACGGCGGCGCGGGCGTGGCGACCAGCTTCGCCGAATAGTTCGACCAGAAAATCAGACGCGCCATTAATGACTTTAGGTTGGTCGGTGAAATCTGGTGTGGAGTTCACAAAGGCACCCAGTTTGACCACCCGCACCAGACGCGACAGATCGCCATCGCAGGCGGCGTTGAGTTGCGCAACCAGACCCAAAGCACAGAGCTTGGCAGCGGCGGCTCCGGCGGCGACATCCATGTTTTCGCCAAGTTTACCAACGACCAATCCGTCTGCTCCATTGGAGATTTGACCCGAGACAAACACCAAATCGCCAACAACCACGAAGGGCACGTAATTGGCGGCAGGGGCTGGGGCGTCGGGCAGGGTAATGCCGAGTTCGGTCAGGCGGGTTTCGTAAGAATTGCTCATCTGGGTGTCTCCGTTGACAG
>JPUR01000377.1 GCA_001321835.1 Marinosulfonomonas sp. PRT-SC04 | reverse complement strand
GTCGCCGAGGCGCTGGAATACGGCATGGTCGGGGTGAACACCGGCATCATTTCAACCGAAGTCGCGCCGTTTGGCGGGGTCAAGCAATCGGGCCTTGGCCGTGAAGGATCGCGCCACGGGATGGAAGATTATCTGGAGATGAAATATATCTGCCTATCTGTTTAAAAAACCCTTATTTTACTGGTAATTGTGAGTAGCGAATCGATCACTAACGTAGCCATTAACGCAGTAAACCAACCATCAGAATGCCATGATAGTGTGGCCGCAAAGGCGGCCCACTACACTCATATTGGCGCAATATTGATGACCCTGCATCATTACTTACCGCGCTGACTATTTGCGCCATGGAACAACTGGATTCCGCCGTGAATATTCCACCCCTGAAT
>JPUR01000376.1 GCA_001321835.1 Marinosulfonomonas sp. PRT-SC04 | reverse complement strand
AAAACACCCTGCGCGGTAATTTATTCGAGCGCTGCCGGATCGGCGTGCATTTCACAGCCGGTTCCGAGCGCAACGAGATCTATGGCAATGCCTTTGTTGGCAACCGCACTCAGGTTAAATATGTTGGTTCTAAATGGGTCGATTGGGCAGTTGATGGCGTCGGAAACTACTGGTCAGATCACGCGGCGTTTGATCTGAACGGCGACGGCGTTGCTGATGCGGCCTACCGCCCCAATGATGCTATGGACCATATTTTTGGACCCAACCGGCGGCAAAATCGCTGCTTGGCTCGCCCGCTGTGCAACTTATCCGCTGGTCGCAATCGGCCTTTCCGGCCACCTTGCCTGGCGGGGTAATTGACAGCGCGCCGATGATGCATCCCCCCGCCTTTGAGGCCCCTAAATGGAAAGAAATTCAATGACCGGCTTGCTGATCGAAAATGTGGTCAAACGCTACGGCGATGTGGAGGTCGTGCGCGGCGTTTCACTGTCTGTTGCGGCCGGAGAACGTGTTGCCCTGTTGGGGCACAACGGCGCCGGAAAAACCACGCTGATGCGCATGGTCCTTGGACTGACGACGATTACGAACGGCAAAATATCGGTCTTAGGCT
>JPUR01000375.1 GCA_001321835.1 Marinosulfonomonas sp. PRT-SC04 | reverse complement strand
CATTGATAGTGGTGATCCGGCACCGGCTGCCGAAATCGCGATCAACTGGTGGAAAACCCGTGGCGAAGACCCGACCAAGAAAAGAGTGATCTTTTCCGATGGGCTCGATGTGGATAAAATTATCGAGCTTCAAAATCAATTTAATGGCCGGGTTCTGCCATCATTCGGTTGGGGTACGTTGATGACCAACGATTTTCGCGGGCTGACGCCGAATGACAGCCTCGCGCCGTTCTCAATCGTTTGCAAAGCTATCAGTGCCAATGGCAATCCAACTGTGAAATTGTCGGACAATCCAAACAAGGCTATGGGG
>JPUR01000374.1 GCA_001321835.1 Marinosulfonomonas sp. PRT-SC04 | reverse complement strand
GCTTGCGGGCGGCGCGCTGGTTAAGGGGGCTGTGAACCTCAGCCTGCGACTGGGAATTCCGGCGCTGATTGTCAGCTTAACGATCGTTGCCTTTGGCACCTCGGCGCCAGAATTACTGATCGCAATCCAAGCGATTGGTGATGGCGCGCCCGGGCTGGCAATGGGCAATGTTGTTGGCTCTAACACCGCCAATGTGCTGCTGGTTCTGGGCATTCCTGCCCTGATCGCCACCTTTCACACCTCTGAATGTGACACCCGCAAAAATTATCTGTTCATGATTGCGGCCACGATGCTGTTCACTGCGATGTGTTTCTTTGGGCCGATCACTTGGGTGCATGGGCTGGTGTTGCTGACAGCACTTGGTTTCGTTCTGTCGGATGCCTTTATGGATGCGCGCAAGCATCGCAAAGCAAGCAAGGCCTGTTGCGCCGCTGATGCCGACGAGGTTGAAGGCGCCGACAAGAATATGCCCTGGTGGCAAATCGGAGTATTCATGCTGCTGGGGTTGATTGGCCTGCCGCTGGGGGCGCATTTGCTGGTTGAAGGTGCTGTGAATATTGCAACCCGATACGGTGTTAGCGAAACCGTAATCGGGCTGACCTTGGTGGCGGTTGGCACATCGCTGCCCGAACTGGCCACCACCGTGATGGCGGTGATGCGCAATCAGGCCGATGTGGCGTTGGGCAATGTGATTGGCTCTAATATGTTCAACCTTCTGGCAATCATCGGCATCGCCAGCTTCGTTGGCGACATTCCGGTGTCCGAAGGCATTCGCAACTTTGACATCTGGGTGATGCTGGCCTCCTCATTGCTGCTGATCCCGTTTGTATTTTTCAAACAGAACATCACCAGAGGCTGGGGCATTTTCCTGTCCGTGCTGTACGCAGCCTATGTGATTGTCATTCTGGTGTAGGGTGAAACCATGACAAAACGCGCATTGGTAACAGGAGCAGGCATTCGGCTGGGGCGCGCAATGGCGCTGTATCTGGCAGGGCGCGGCTATGACGTTGCGGTGCATTACGCCAGCTCTGAAACCGACGCGCTATCCTTGGTCAACGAAATCAAAGCCCTCGGCCAACACGCCGTCGCGCTACAAGCTGACCTGCTGGACGAGACCGCGAGCCAAGCCCTGATCGGGCGCGCAAATGAAGCGCTGGGTGGCCCGCTGTGCTGCTTGGTCAACAACGCCTCGATCTTTGAGTATGATACATTGCAAACCGCGACAAGAGACAGCTGGGATCGGCATATGGGCTCGAACCTGCGCGCGCCTTTTGTGCTGACGCAAAACTTTGCCGCGCAAGCGCCAAAGGCCATCTCAGACACAAATGGCG
>JPUR01000373.1 GCA_001321835.1 Marinosulfonomonas sp. PRT-SC04 | reverse complement strand
TCCACCACCCGGCTCCCAAGCAGCTTCAAACGCTCGCCCTCACCCTCGCACCACGCACCGGGAAACGGCGACAGGCCACGAATCAAACGATCCACCTCGACAGCGGGTCGCGTCCAATCCACGCGCGCCTCGGTTTTTTCGATCTTTTTGGCATAGATCATACCGGCTTCAGCCTGAATATGTGGCTCTAAATCAGCTAAATTTGCCAAAGCATGCACAATCAACCGCGCCCCTAAATCAGACAGCTTATCATGCAAAATCGCCGTGGTGTCTTGCGCTTCAATCGTCACCGACTGACGCATCAATACCGGCCCCGCGTCCAATCCGGCCTCCATCTGCATGATGCAAACGCCGGTTTCAGCATCCCCAGCCATAATCGCCCGATGGATCGGCGCGGCCCCGCGCCAACGCGGCAACAACGAGGCGTGAATATTCAAACAGCCCTGTTTTAGCGCATCCAAAATTGCTTGGGGTAGGATTAACCCGTAGGCCACAACAACCGCGACATCAGCCTCAAGTGCTGCAAATTCTGCCTGCTCAGCTTCGCCCTTGAGCGATACCGGATAGCGCACGTGCAACCCAAGCGCTTCGGCCTTGACTTGCACCGGACTAGGGCGCTCTTTTTTACCACGACCCGCAGGGCGGGGCGGCTGGCAATAGACACAGACCACATCGTGGCCAGCAGTGACCAAAGCCTCGAGCACAGCCACGGAAAAATCCGGTGTGCCCATAAACACAACTTTCATCGCGCCCCCTTTCGTACCTTTCGCAACAGCATATCGCGTTTGACTTTGGACAGATTATCGAAAAACATCCGCCCGTTCAAATGATCAATCTGGTGCTGCACCGAGGTGGCCCAAAGCCCGACAAAATCGCGCTCCTCCATCTCGCCGCTGGCATTCAAAAACTGCACCGTCACCGCGCGCGGGCGTTTGATCACCGCAGACGCTCCGGGCAGGTTCGGGCTGGCTTCTTCATAGTCACGCAGCTTGGCCGAGGCGTGCAAAACCTCTGGATTTGCCATCAACACAGCCTGACCACGGGCCTCGGAGGCATCAACCACCGCAAGCCGCAACAGCACGCCAATTTGTGGCGCGGCCAAACCAACACCGGGCATCTTGTCCATGGTTTCAACCATATCGGCCCAGATTTCGCGCACGGAATCATCCACCGCATCAACCGGCGTACAAACCGTTTTCAGACGTTTGTCGGGGTAAGGAATAAAAGCGCGGATCATTCGCGTGCCCGCTCGCGTTTTAGTTTCACCATCTTGCGGGTGATCATCTGGCGCTTTAGCGGCCGAAGATAATCAATGAATAATTTACCATCCAGATGGTCGATCTCGTGCTGAACACAGGTCGCCCATAACTTGTCAAACTTGGCCTCGCAATCGGCCCCATCCATGTCGACCCACTTGACCATCACTTCGGCGGGACGTTCCACATCGGCGTATTGCTCGGGGATCGACAAACAACCTTCCTCATAGGTGTTCAACGCCTCCGACGACCAAACGACCTCGGGATTGAACATCGCCATTGGCCGCGGATCAGCACCGTCTTCCTTAATACAATCCAGCACGATCAACCGCGACAAAACACCAAGCTGCGGCGCGGCCAAACCAATGCCGGGCGCGTCATACATAGTCTCTAACATGTCCTCGGCCAGCTTGCGCATTTCGGCGCTCACCCCATCAACAGGGGCGCACAGCTTTTTCAGGCGCGGGTCAGGGTGGATCAAGATCGGTCTAATGCTCATAGGGATCGTGTAAGACATGATCTGCCCAGCCGCAACGCCCTTGCATCTGCAAATTCAATCGGTAACGTGGCCGCAACTTCAAAAAGGATAAACTGCATGAGCTTTGATGACATCATCGACCGCCGCAACACGCATTGCGCCAAATGGGATCAGAT
>JPUR01000372.1 GCA_001321835.1 Marinosulfonomonas sp. PRT-SC04 | reverse complement strand
AAACAAACTCGCTAAAAACAAAAAAGGGCAGCGACCTATGAAAACACTATTGAGCGCAGCATTTGCGGCGACAGCCCTGACCGCAATGCCGGCTCTGGCCGATAAGGCAGCCGTATTAGACACATATGCCAACATTGCCGAAGCCGGTTATGGTGACAGCCTGAGCACTGCAAAAACTTTGCAAACAGCGGTTAACACACTGATCGCCACCCCTTCAGCCGAAGCATTGCAAGCGGCCAAATCCGCATGGTTCTCGGCGCGGGTGCCTTACCAGCAGACCGAAGTTTACCGTTTTGGCAATGCAATTGTCGATGAGTGGGAAGGTAAAGTGAACGCTTGGCCACTGGACGAAGGTCTGATCGATTATGTTGACGCAGATTACGGCGGCCCAACCGATGAAAACGGATTGGCCGTTCTGAACGTGATTGCCAACCCGTCGTTCAAGTTGTCCGGCGCTGATGTTGACGCGACCAACATCACGCCAGAGTTGCTCGAATCAACCCTGCATGAAGCTGACGAGAATGAGGCCAATGTGGCCACCGGTTACCACGCCATCGAGTTCCTTTTGTGGGGCCAAGACACCAACGGATTCGAACATGGCGCTGGCATGCGCTCTTGGACAGATTACGCGGCTGGCGATGCTTGCACCAACAACAACTGCGATCGCCGCGCTGATTACCTGAAGGCCGCGACTGATTTGCTGGTTTCAGATCTGGAATGGATGACTGCACAGTGGTCCAAAGATGGCGCCGCACGTGCTGCCGTTATTGGTGACGAAACTGCGGGCATCACTGCAATGTTGACCGGCATGGGTTCGCTGTCTTACGGCGAAACTGGCGGCGAGCGCATGAAGCTTGGCCTGATGTTGCACGATCCAGAAGAAGAGCATGATTGCTTCTCTGACAACACGCACAACAGCCATTTCTATGATGGTCTTGGGGTGCGCAATGTCTATATGGGCGAATATACCCGTGTTGATGGCTCGACAGTTTCAGGTGCCTCATTGGCATCTTTGGTCGAAGCTGCAGACGCTGCTGTGAACGCTGAACTGGTCACCAACCTGAACGCTTCGATCATTGCACTGGGCAAGATCAAAACCGCAGCCGAAGCTGGTTTTTCATACGACCAAATGCTGGCTCCGGGCAGCGAAGCTGGTGAAGCATTGATCAATGGCGGCGTTGACGCGCTGGTGACGCAAACGCGTTCGATTGAACGGGCAACTGCCGCGCTTGGTCTGGCCGAAATCGGTGTTGAAGGCTCTGACAGCCTTGATAATCCAAAAGCAGTTTTCGAGTAAGATTGCTCACGGAATAGGATAGAAAACCTGATGCCGAGCATCACATAACGCGGGTCATGCCGCAGTGTGCTGGCTGGTAT
>JPUR01000371.1 GCA_001321835.1 Marinosulfonomonas sp. PRT-SC04 | reverse complement strand
GCCTTAGATCTGCCGATGGTCGATCCGCTCCCCGAGCCCACCCAGAAGTATTTTGACATCTGCACCGATAAATTGGGCATGATCCCGAATGTGTTGCAGGCCTATGCGTTTGACATCGACAAGTTGAACACCTTCGCGGCGCTCTACAATGATCTGATGCTGGCGGACAGTGGGCTGAGCAAACTTGAGCGCGAAATGATCGCGGTGGTTGTCTCGTCGATCAACAAATGTTTTTACTGTCTTGCGGCCCATGGTGCCGCGGTGCGAGAGCTGTCTGGTGATCCGATACTGGGTGAAATTCTGGTGATGAATTACCGCGCTGCTGATCTGGACAAACGCCAAAAAGCGATTCTGGATTTTTCTGCCAAGCTTACCGAAAAC
>JPUR01000370.1 GCA_001321835.1 Marinosulfonomonas sp. PRT-SC04 | reverse complement strand
GTCCAAGGTGATCTTTGCCATATCCGTATTCCCTTATGCGGCCAGCGCGTAGGAGGCGGGGGCCACAAGAGCACCGTCCTCACCAAAAATGTAAACATGCGCGGCTTCCAGATAGATCGGCAGCGTGACACCCGGCGTTAAATCACGCACCCCATGCACCAGCCCGACCCAGCGATCACCGTGATGATCAAGATGCACAAAGGTTTCTGAACCGGTGATTTCTGTGACGATGAGCGTCGCGGAAAACTCTAGCGCATCCTCGGATTTGCGCTCCAGCTCCAAATGGTTGGGCCGGAAACCAGCGGTATATGTGCCATCTGATAGTTGTGCCAAAGCGCCGGATATAACCGCCGACTGACCATCACCGAACATCAATTTGTTGCCGGATTTTGAAACCTTTAGAAAATTCATCGGCGGATCAGAAAACACCCGCGCCGTGGTGGCATCCACCGGCAGCCGGTACACCGACGGCGTCAGACCAAACTGCGTCACGCGGCCCTGCCAAAGCGTGGCGGTATTGCCGCCCAGCAGCAGCGCCTCTTCGGGCTCGGTGGTTGCATAAACAAAGATCGAGCCAGCTTCGGCGAAAATTTTCGGGATTTCAGCCCGTAATTCTTCGCGCAATTTATAATCCAGATTGGCCAGCGGTTCATCCAACAACAC
>JPUR01000369.1 GCA_001321835.1 Marinosulfonomonas sp. PRT-SC04 | reverse complement strand
ACGCCTGTGTCTATCCCAGCCAACCGCCTTCAGGAAGGGCTCATAAAACCTGTCTTCGCCAAACGCATCTGCAGGCGCATTCAATCGCAATCAAGCCGCAGCGGGCAGCTTAAATCGAGATCATAGTCACCCCAGGCATGGTTTCAATAAGCGCGACATCACGCTCGTAAATTTCTGTCACATCGTCAACCGTATCTTGTGTCCAGTTGGGGATACTGGCTTCAACTTCAGTTGTATCCTCAATAACAAATTTTTCCAGAAAAATAGTTTTGATACGGTGGTGCTGTCGCTCGGTATAATCTGGTCGATCCTCTAAATACTGCTTCAGCAGTACCAGACCCTCTGGTCGCATGATGTCCTGAATAACATCCAAATCCCCGCTGAAAGGCACGGTATGATCCGTGTTTGTAATCTGGCGCAGCACAGTGGGCCAAACGATAGGCGTATCTTCATAGCACCAAACGGTGATTGGACAGCCTGGATTCACCTCTTGAATACGCCGAATAACATCAGACCACAGAACCGTTTCAAAGTTCACCACATCCAGAAATTTACGAAAGTTTTCGCTCGTAGGCTTGTCCAGCGCCTCAGGGATAAAGCTGGATGGGTTTCTTATGGACAGAAAAAATTCGCAGGGGTTATCTGGAAACAGGTTCCTGAGCTTGGTGGTGTTTGGACCGGCATTCTTATAAAAACTACCGTCCTGAAACATCCAGTCAGGCACCCCCAAAAAACTGTCACTCGATAGGATTAAGCGCTTGGCCGCATCACTCCGCACAATCTCATCCATCAGGGCTTCTTGCTGCTCAAGCGTCGCCTGGGTCCCTTGAAGG
>JPUR01000368.1 GCA_001321835.1 Marinosulfonomonas sp. PRT-SC04 | reverse complement strand
TTTACGGAGAACGCTGCCGCGCCGTGGTGCAAAAAGACGCGCCATTGTGGGACGCGGATAATGAAAGGATACGAGGATGACACTTCCAAAACAGGCCCGCGTGGTGATTATTGGCGGCGGGATTATTGGCTGCTCTGTCGCTTATCATCTGGCCAAACTTGGCCGGAACGACGTGGTTTTGTTGGAACGAAAATCGCTGACCAGCGGCACCACATGGCACGCGGCGGGGTTGATTGCGCAACTGCGCGCCACTGCCAATATGACCAAATTGGCGAAATATTCGCAGGAATTATACGGCGCGTTAGAGGTTGAAACTGGCGTTGCGACCGGATTTCGGCGTTGCGGGTCAATCACCGTGGCCCTAACCAACGAGCGCCGTGAGGAGATTTTTCGCCAAGCTGCAATGGCGCGGGCTTTTGGCGTCGAGGTCGAGGAAACTTCCCCCGCCGAGGTGAAGGCCCGCTATGAGCATCTGAACATCGACGGTGTGGTGGCCGGGGTTTATCTGCCAAAAGACGGTCAGGGTGATCCCAGTAACATTGCTTTGGCGTTGGCCAAAGGCGCACGCCAAAACGGAGCGATTGTGGCTGAACAAGTGGTGGTCAGCGCGATCAAGAAAAACG
>JPUR01000367.1 GCA_001321835.1 Marinosulfonomonas sp. PRT-SC04 | reverse complement strand
AGGCGTAGAATGCTCAGGCATTACAAAAAGCTCTGCGGATCAATATCGATTGCCACCCGCACTGAATTTGGCACCCGAAACTGCGCCACCCACGCCTTGATCGCGCCCTGCAACGCCACACCCTTGTCGGCCTTGATCAGCAACCGCACCCGATGTCGCCCTCGAATTTTAGCAATCGGCGCCGGCGCTGGCCCGTAAACCTGCGCACAAACCGCCCGCAATGGCCC
>JPUR01000366.1 GCA_001321835.1 Marinosulfonomonas sp. PRT-SC04 | reverse complement strand
CGAAACTGGCCCGTATTCCAGCCAAATCCGTCTCTAAGGATGACACCGAAGTGCTGCGCGATCTGGAAAAATCGCTCAAACGCGTGGTGTTTGGTCAGGATCCCGCCATCGAGGCACTGGCCTCGGCAATCAAACTGGCCCGCGCCGGCCTGCGCGAACCTGAAAAACCGATTGGCAACTATCTGTTTGCTGGCCCCACCGGCGTTGGCAAAACTGAAGTCGCCAAACAGCTGGCCGATGTTCTGGGTGTCAAAATGCTGCGCTTTGACATGTCCGAATATATGGAAAAACACGCGGTTTCGCGCCTGATTGGCGCACCACCCGGTTATATCGGCTTCGATCAGGGTGGATTGCTGACCGATAGCGTTGATCAGCACCCGCACTGTGTGCTGCTGCTCGACGAAATGGAAAAAGCGCATCCAGATGTTTACAACATCCTGTTGCAGGTGATGGACCACGGAAAATTGACCGACAGCAATGGGCGCACAATTGATTTCCGCAATGTGATCTTGATTATGACCACCAATGCTGGGGCCTCGGAAATGGCCAAAGAGGCGATCGGCTTTGGCCGAGACCGGCGCGAGGGCGAAGACACCGCCGCGATTGAACGCACCTTTACGCCGGAATTTCGCAATCGTCTGGATGCCACCATCAGCTTTGCACCACTAGGCAAAGATGTGATCGCCCAAGTGGTGGAAAAATTCGTACTGCAACTCGAGGCGCAATTGATGGACCGCAATGTCTCGATCGAGCTGACCAAAGCGGCAGCAGACTGGCTCGGCAACAAGGGCTATGACAGTAAGATGGGCGCCCGCCCACTGGCC
>JPUR01000365.1 GCA_001321835.1 Marinosulfonomonas sp. PRT-SC04 | reverse complement strand
GGTGGGCTATGGTCTGTATCTTGATCTGCTCGGGCCGCTGGCAGCAGGTAAAACGCGGTCTGATTTTCCGCTGGGCGGCGAAGAAGACCGCTGTCGTTATGCTCTGGAACAGGCTGGAAAAGGCAAGAACGTCGCGCTGATTTGTTCGGGCGATGCGGGCATTTACGCGATGGGCGCATTGGTATTTGAATTACTCGACCGCGATGCGAACGCGCATGGCGTTAGTGATGCGGCGCGGCGCGTTGAGGTGATTTCAACCCCGGGCGTTTCGGCCTTGCAAGGGGCGGCGGCGCGGGCTGGCGCACCTTTGGGTCACGATTTCTGCGCGATCTCATTGTCGGATTTACTGACCCCGCGCGAGGATATTATCAAGCGTCTGAACGCCGCTGCTGTCGGCGATTTCGTGATTGCATTTTACAATCCGGTTTCCAAGCGCCGCCGCACATTATTGGCCGAGGCGCGTGACATTCTGTTGCAACATCGCCCTGCCGATACGCCGGTGATGTTGGCCTCTTCATTGGGCCGCCCAGAGGAACATATCCGCTACCGCAAATTGTCCGAGTTAGAGGTCGACGAGGTCGATATGCTGACGGTGGTTTTGGTCGGTTCCAGCCATTCTCGACTGGCCGAATTGGGCGAAGGCCCACGCATGTTTACGCCGCGCGGTTATGCGCGCAAAATTGATGGAGATTTGTCATGACAGTTTATTTTATCGGTGCAGGGCCGGGTGATCCTGAGCTGCTGACCCTAAAGGCGCAACGCCTGATTGC
>JPUR01000364.1 GCA_001321835.1 Marinosulfonomonas sp. PRT-SC04 | reverse complement strand
CGCCGGTCGAAAACCTCCGCGCACCGAAAGCCCTGTTGTTCAGAGGTTCCTTAGCGTTAAATCAGTCACCCATTGCGCGAAGATTTTCATCAAGGATACTCCGGAATGAGCAAAACTTGCGAATTTATGATCACAACTTTGCCGATATGCTCAAAGTTAACGGTTATTTTACCATCGATGGCCGATTGTACTTGTCCAAGCCCCCATTCGGGTTTGGTCGGATGCCGGACCAACATGCCCGGTTCTAGAAAATCACGCACAATAACGCCCCTTGTATTAATGACTGGACTGCCGCAATGACCATCGCCCAAAGAGACATCGCCGCCCTAATCGGTTCTCGTATTTGTCATGACCTTATCAGCCCTATTGGCGCAATCGGCAATGGGGTTGAATTGCTGGGCATGGCGGGCTCTGTTGACGGGCCTGAAATGGCGCTGATCAGTGAAAGCGTGATGAATGCCAATGCCCGCATTCGCTATTTCCGCATCGCGTTTGGGGCCGCCAAAAGCGAGCAACTGATGGGCCGGTCTGAAATTATGTCGGTGCTAAAGGATGTCGGGGCTGGCAGCCGTGTGCAGGTGGCGTGGCAAAGTGACGACAAGGTTCCGCGCGATCAGGTCAAACTGGCGTTTTTGCTGATCCAGTGCTTTGAATCATCGTTGCCTTACGGCGGCACCATTACCATTGTTCAAGAACAGGACAGCTGGGTCTTGGAATGCAACGCCGAACGGATGAAAATTGACACCACAATCTGGGAATTTCTGATCTCGGCCAATGCCGATAAAAACATCTCACCCGCCGAGGTACATTTCGCGCTGGTGCCGGATGCGGCCAAAAATGCCAACCGCAATCTGCGCACAGATCTGCGCGAAAATGCGATTACCCTAACCTTTTAAGTCCGCCCCTGCCTTCTTCTTTTCAACAATGCGGCCCGAACCGGACCATCAGGCCCGAACCGCGCCATCCCCAGTGACAATATACTTGAAACTGGTCAGCTGCTCGGCGCCAACCGGCCCGCGCGCATGCATTTTACCGGTGGCAATGCCAATTTCGGCCCCCATGCCAAATTCGCCGCCATCGGCAAACTGGGTCGAGGCATTGTGCATCAAAATCGCACTGTCCAAGCGCTGAAAGAACCGCGCCACCGATGCGGCATCTTCAGACATGATCGCATCAGTGTGGTTGGAGCCATATTTCTGGATATGCGCAATCGCTGCATCCAGATCATCGACAATCCGCGCTGCGATGATCATATCCAGAAATTCCTGACCAAAATCATCCTCTTGCGCCACTTGGCTGCCGTTCAATCCAGCCCCGGCCCGCACCTCGACACCGGCCGCCATCAGATCATCAATCACCTGCTGGCCAAGCGCCACCGCGTCACGGTGGATCAGCAGGCATTCAACCGAGCCACAAATCCCTGTGCGCCGCGTCTTGGCATTCATCACCACCGCACGGGTTTTTTCAACATCCGCCGTGGCATCAATGAAAATATGCACAATGCCCTCAAGATGGGCAAACACCGGCACCCGCGCCTCGCGTTGTACCAAACCGACCAACCCCTTGCCACCGCGCGGCACGATCACATCAATGCTGTCGGTCATGGTTAACATTTCTGAAACCGCCGCCCGATCACGGGTCGGCACCCGCTGAATCGCGTCCTTAGACAAGCCCGCAGAGGCAAGCCCCAGCACCAAACAATCATGGATGGCCTTTGAGGAGTGAAAGCTCTCCGAGCCACCACGCAGGATCACCGCATTGCCAGCCTTCAGGCACAACGCACCGGCATCGGCCGTGACATTCGGGCGGCTTTCATAGATCACGCCGATCACCCCAAGCGGCGTGCGCACCCGTTTGATATTCAGCCCCGATGGCATGTCCCATTCCGCAATCACATCGCCAACCGGATCTTTTTGCGCCGCCACCGTGCGCAGACCCTCGGCCATTGCCTTGATGCGCGCCGCATCCAGCATCAACCGGTCCAACATCGCAGCGCTCAGCCCTTTGTCGCGGCCATAGGTCATGTCCTGCTGATTGGCCGCCAAAATATAGGCACGATTTTCCCAGATTGCATCCGCCGCGACCATCAAGGCCGCTTCTTTTGCTTCACCACTGGCATGGGCCAGATCCGCGGCAGCAGCTTTGGCGCGTTTGCCGATATCGGCCATCATGGTTTTGATCTCGTCACTCATTGGATTCTATGCCTCCGGCGGGGATATTTTTACGAAAAAGAAACGGGGCTAAAGCACCATATCGTCACGGTGGATCAGGGTGCTTCGTGGCTTATAGCCAAGGATCGCCTCAAAGCTGTCGGAGCGCTTGCCTTTGATGGCGAGAGCTTCGGGAGCTGTGTAGCGCGACAGGCCTGTGCCGATCTTGCTGGCATCTGGGCCAAGAATACTGATCGGATCGCCGCGATCAAAATCACCTGATACATCTGTCACCCCAGCCGGCAGCAGTGATTTTCCACGGGCCAAAGCATGGGCGGCACCGGCGTCAATCGTGACGCTGCCCTTGGATTTCATCGCGCTGATCCAGCGTTTTCGGGCGGCTTGCGGATCATCTTGCGGGGCGAACCAAGTGGCGTTGGCACCGTTGTTCAGCGCATTCAGCGGACGTTCTTCAAAGCCATTGCAAATCGCCATCGCACAGCCCGCCGCCATCGCGGTTTTGGCCGCCATCAGCTTGGTTTTCATGCCGCCTTTGGACAGGCCTGAACCCGCATCTCCGGCCATCGACTCGAACTCGGGGGTGATCTGTTTGATCAGATCATAGCGGGTCGCGGTTTTGTCATTCGCGGGGTTGGCGCTGTAAAACCCGTCAATATCCGACAGCAGGATCAACTGGTCAGCCCCCACCGTCACCGCGATCTGTGCGGCCAGCCGGTCATTGTCGCCATAGCGGATTTCATCGGTGGCAATGGTGTCATTTTCATTGACAATCGGCACCACACCAAGGCCAATCAACTGCTCTAGCGTGGCGCGAGAATTTAGATATCGGCGCCGATTGGTGCTGTCCTCTAACGTCATCAACACCTGAGCGGTGATGATAGTATGCGGCGCCAGTGCTTCCTCGTAGGCCCGCGCAAGGCGGATTTGCCCGACCGCAGCGGCGGCTTGAGATTGCTCCAGCGCAAGGTCAGTGGCGGGCAGCCCCAGCACCCCGCGCCCTAGCGCGATTGAGCCGGAAGACACCAAAATGACATCCGTGCCCAGCCGTTTTAACCAAGCAACATCCAACGCCAAGGCGTGTAACCAATTGCTGCGCAAATCACCGGTAACACGGTCCACCAACAAAGCCGAGCCGATCTTCACGACCAGCCGTTTGGCCTTGGCTACGGAGACCATACCCCGTCCTCCTCCTCGCTGTCAGCCAGCTCAAGCTTGCGAGTCCGTAAACGGTTTTCGGTAATTTCAGCGCGCACCGCCCGCAAAACGTCAATCAGCCCTTCGCGGCTGACCCCCGACATCGGCATCACCGGACCATCCACCACCGCGGACAGCTCGGCATATTTAGCGGCACGTTCCTCATCATCCAGCGCATCGATTTTATTCAACGCCGTCACGCGGGGTTTGTCGGCCAAATGACCACCGTAAAGTTCCAGCTCGTTGATGATGACGCGGTAGTCTTCGGCCACATTCTCGGAGGTGGCATCAACCAGATGCAGCAGCACCGAACAGCGCTCGACATGGCCCAAGAATCGATCACCAATACCGCGCCCCTCGGAGGCGCCAGCAATCAGACCCGGAATATCGGCCATCACAAATTCAGCATTATCCACCCCGACCACGCCCAAATTGGGGTGCAGGGTGGTGAACGGATATTCGGCAATTTTAGGGCGCGCATTCGACGTGGCAGCCAAAAACGTTGATTTTCCGGCGTTTGGCATGCCCAGCAAACCCGCATCAGCAATCAGTTTCAGACGCAGCCACAGGATCCGCTCCACCCCGTCAAGCCCGGGATTGGCGCGGCGCGGCGCGCGGTTGGTTGGCGATTTGAAGTGCAAATTGCCAAACCCGCCATTGCCGCCCTTGGCCAACAGGATGCGCTGGCCGACCTCGGTGATGTCGGCGATCACGGTTTCTTCGTCTTCGTCGAGGATTTCACAGCCCACCGGCACCCGCAAGATAATGTCATCGCCATCGGCGCCGGTGCGTTGCGAACCCATGCCCGCCTGACCACTATTGGCGAAAAAATGCTGTTGGAAGCGAAAATCAATCAGGGTGTTCAAACCATCGACGCCCTCAGCCCAAACATCACCCCCACGGCCGCCATCGCCGCCATTTGGGCCGCCAAATTCGATATGTTTTTCGCGTCGGAACGACACACAGCCGCCCCCACCACCACCGGATCGGATGAATACTTTGGCAAGATCAAGAAAT
>JPUR01000363.1 GCA_001321835.1 Marinosulfonomonas sp. PRT-SC04 | reverse complement strand
AATTACTGCCAGAATTATAGCACAGAAATCTGGGCGTTGTTCAGAGGTTCCCTAGCTGAACTGCTCGCGCAGCAAACGCTCTTCCAACCCATGTCCCGGATCAAACAGCAGCCGATAAGAAATTGTCGGCTCGCTGCGAATTTCCACCGACACCACATCGCGCACCGGCTGGCTGTCAGCCGCTGCCATAACCGGACGTTTTTCAGGCTCCAGCACATCAAACCGCACGACCGAGGTTTTCGGCAGCAATGCCCCACGCCAGCGACGCGGGCGAAACGGAGCCACTGCCGTCAAGGCCAGCACATCAGCGCCAATCGGTAAAATCGGGCCATGCGCCGAATAATTATAGGCGGTCGAACCCGCCGGTGTGCTGACCATCGCGCCATCACAAACCAACTCTTCCAGACGCAGTTTTCCATCCACCGTGATGCGTAATTTCGCCGCTTGTTGGCCCGACCGCAGCACTGAAACCTCATTCAACGCCAAAGCCTCGTGAATAGTGCCATCGCCACATTCCACCCGCATCGCCAACGGATTGATCACCTCTTCTATGGCCACGGCCAGCCGTTTATCCAGCGCATCCTCGCTGAATTCATTCATCAAAAACCCGACCGTGCCACGGTTCATCCCGTAAATCGGCACCCCCAAAGGCTGCATTTTATGCAAGGTGTGCAGCATAAAACCATCGCCACCCAAGGCAACAATCACCTCTGCCGCATCCGGCGCGACAGCCCCGTATTGGGCACTCAGCTGCGCCAGCGCCTTTTGGGCGAGGTCCACATCACTGGCGACAAATGCAATTTTCAGAGGCTTAACCATTGGGCATTCCTTGTTTGAATATGCACTTTGACCGCCGTGGTCGAAAACGTAAAGCCCTCGATTACAGGCGACTTGACGCCCCCAGCAAACCATGTGTCGCTTTTTCGGCTTTATCCCCAACGGCATTGTCGGATACAGAGACAGCAACATCCCACAGATCATCCAATTGACGCGCTTAGGAGCCCCATTATGAGCACGACCACCAATACTGGCACAGATACCGGATTTTTCACCGAAACGCTTGCGTCCCGTGACCCAGAGCTGTTCAAATCCATCACCAACGAGCTGGATCGCCAGCGTGATGAGATCGAGCTGATCGCCTCGGAAAACATCGTTTCTGCCGCCGTGATGGAAGCCCAAGGTTCCGTGATGACCAACAAATATGCCGAGGGCTATCCGGGCCGTCGTTATTATGGTGGTTGCGAATATGTCGACGTTGCCGAAAATCTGGCGATGGATCGCGCCAAGCAGCTGTTTGGCTGTGACTTTGTTAACGTGCAGCCCAATTCTGGATCGCAGGCCAACCAAGGCGTGTTTCAGGCGCTGATCCAACCCGGCGATACCATTCTGGGGATGAATTTGGCCTCTGGCGGTCACCTGACCCACGGTGCGGCCCCGAACCAATCTGGCAAATGGTTTAACGCGGTGCAATACGGCGTTAAACCGGACGACAACCTGATCGATTACGATCAAATCGAAGCGCTTGCCAAAGAGCATCAACCCAAGCTGATCATCGCCGGTGGCTCTGCCATTTCGCGTCAAATTGATTTCGCCAAGTTCCGCGAAATCGCCGATATGGTTGGCGCTTACCTCATGGTCGACATGGCGCATTTCGCCGGATTGGTGGCTGCGGGCGAGCACCCCTCGCCGTTCCCGCATGCTGATGTGGTCACCACCACCACGCATAAAACTTTGCGTGGCCCACGTGGCGGTATGATCCTGACCAACCGCGAAGACATCTTTAAAAAGGTCAACTCGGCGATCTTCCCTGGCATTCAGGGTGGTCCGTTGATGCATGTGATCGCCGCCAAAGCGGTGGCCTTTGGCGAGGCGTTGCGCCCCGAATTCAAGGTCTATCAACAGGCTGTGCGCGCCAACGCGGTGGCGCTGGCCGACCAACTGATCAAAGGCGGCATGGACATCATCACCGGCGGCACCGACACCCACCTGATGCTGGTCGATCTGCGCCCCAAAGGCGTGACCGGCAAGGCCACCGAGGCCGCGTTAGGCCGCGCCAACATCACCTGTAATAAAAACGGCATCCCGTTTGATCCTGAAAAACCGTTTGTCACATCTGGCATTCGCTTGGGCACACCGGCGGGCACCACCCGTGGTTTCTCCGAGGCAGATTTCCGCCAAATTGCTGACTGGATTGTCGAAGTGGTCGACGGTTTGGCCGCCAATGGCGCTGAGGGTAACGCCGCAGTTGAGGCCGCCGTTAAGGTTAAGGTCAAGGCGTTCTGTTCGGGTTTTGAGATGTATCCAAACCTGTAAACCAGGTTTTCCATGATAAATAAACGCCGCCGCAAACCTTAAGCGGCGGCGTTTTCATATCTGACAGGGAGTGAGCCAAATGCAGCATCAAACCCGCGCTCTTGAGCGGCGTCTGGGTGATGCAATGCGCACCCGCCTGCCGCATTGGGCATCCGAGCTGGTGATGTTCGTGCTGAAACAAGGCTGGGCCTGTCTGTTTGGTGCGCTGATGCTGGCGGGCATCATCCTGTCCAAAGCCACCTGGCAACCGGACTGGGCACTGGCCCGCTATGACGGCCTGTTCCTATATGCGCTCAGCCTGCAAATCGGCTTTCTTGCCCTGAAACTCGAGAGCTGGCGCGAGGCATTGCGCCCGCACTAAAAACAGTAAGCCCCCCCCAACACCTCTGGCGTACCCCAATTTCCTTGGATAAAACGAACATATGATAAACACAGTATTAACAGGCACCCCGACGGATCAGCCCGCTCTGCTGATCGCGCATGGCCTCTATGGGTCGGCCCGAAATTGGGGCGCGATTGCCAAACGGATGGCAATCGATCGCCAAGTTCTAAGCGTCGATATGCGCAACCACGGTGAAAGCGACTGGCGCGACAGCCACAGCTACCCCGACATGGCCGCCGATCTGGCCGAGGTCATCAATACCCACGGCGGCCCCGTTGATGTGATTGGGCACTCAATGGGCGGCAAGGCCGCGATGGTGCTGGCGTTGACGCAGCCATCTCTGGTGCGCCGCCTGATCGTCGCCGATATCGCGCCGGTTGCCTATGGTCATACCCAGCTTGGCTTCATCGGCTCGATGCGTGGGTTGGATCTGTCAAAGGTCGAAAAACGCTCGGATGCGGATCGGCTGCTGACAGCTGAGATTGACGACGCTGGCATACGGGCATTTCTGCTGCAATCGCTTGATATAAAAGGCAAACGCTGGCGGCTAAATCTGGATGTTCTGGAAGCCGAAATGCCAAAAATCATGGGCTTTCCTGACATCCACAGCCAGTTCAACGAAGCAACCTTATTCCTGTCAGGCGGGGCTTCAGGCTATGTTTTACCCGAACACCGCAACGGCATCAAAGCCCTGTTCCCAAAGGCCAGATTTGCCCGCATCCCCGATACTGGCCACTGGCTCCACGCCGAAAAACCCCGTGACTTCACTGAAACCGCGCAGGCATTTCTAGGGGCCTAAAAGCCTGATTGGCGTTAGTCTGAAATCTTTTTGGCGATCAGCCACGAAATTGGAATCGCCACTAGAAACCCGGCAAGAGCAGCGTAAATAATTGGCATCTTGGTGCCATATCCCGCCACCAGAACCGCGATGATTGCCGTACCTGCAAGCGTTCCAGACAGGATCGAGTACATCAAAAGTGTCAGTCGTAGCATTGGGATATCCTCCAATTAATTGCATTATTTCATGGGTATATTCCGATACTGCAAGACACGTCCTTGATCTAGGTCATCAATTTTCACGCATTGGCCGACCGTTTTGGTGCCTATGTCTATGCCAACCCCACAGCTGTTTCGGAACGTTTGACCCGTCGCTTTATTGCGCCAACCAAATGGCCTTGCACCAAAGCATGATGTTGCACGGCGACAAAGGTTGGGCCGAAGTGCGCGCACCGTTCAATGTAGGCTTACCGAGGTGGTCTGACCAGCCAACAGGTGTCAGCCTTGCAGGCGAACGCCAATACCGGACCCGAATCGAGGCTTTTATCGAGCCCTCAAACGACAATCGCCGCAGATAAACAGGCTCCACTTACAGTTGGCAGGCTTCACAGGTCAGTCCACCGGCCTTAAGGATGTGATAACAACACAGCCCAACCGCGGCGGCAATCTCGCGCTCAAAATTCCACTTAACCTCATGTTCCAGGCCGTATTTTTCAAAATCTGTAACAGGTCGCGGCATCGAAATGGGCGAAATACCCCGTCATGCCAGAATGTTCGAGGCTCCCGGCGAAGTGGTTGACCTGCTGGGTTACAACAGCGCTGGAAAGTCGATCTTAATCAAATAGCTAATTTTCCTAATCAGCCATAACATCATGCAGCTGTGCGATCAGGCCGTGTGATGAAAGCTATAAATTGGTTGGGACCGGCAACGTCAAAACGCCACCGATGGCGATCTATTCAGCACGATCATCCTTCGTGAAAACGACCAACTGGCACAGTGCCCCCATCTGGCGCAGTTTAGGTGTCGCGTCAGAAATCCAATCGGCGGCGTGGCAAACCAGCTGCAGACCACGCAACAATTGCGTTCACTCCGTCAGATTTTAATCATCCATCTTCAGCGCCGATATAAACGCGCTTTGCGGAATTTGCACCCGCCCGAACTGGCGCATCTTCTTCTTGCCCTTCTTCTGCTTATCCAGAAGTTTCTTCTTACGCGAAGCATCCCCACCGTAGCATTTGGCGGTCACATCTTTGCGCATTGCAGACAAGGTTTCGCGGGCAATCACCCGACCACCGATCGCCGCTTGGATCGGGATTTTAAACATGTGGCGCGGGATCAAATCTTTCAGCTTTTCGACCATGGCACGGCCACGGGCCTCGGCGCGATCCGCGTGAACCATGGTCGACAACGCGTCCACAGGCTCCTCATTAACCAAGATCGACATCTTCACCAACCGATCTTCGCGGTAGTCTTCAATGGTGTAATCGAAAGACGCATAGCCCTTGGTGACCGATTTCAGACGGTCATAAAAATCGAACACCACCTCGTTCAGCGGCAGATCATAAACCACCATGGCACGGGTGCCAGCATAGGTCAGATCAAGCTGAATCCCACGGCGATCCTGACACAGTTTCAGCACATCGCCGAGGTATTCATCAGGCACCAAAATGGTTGCCTTGATGCGCGGCTCTTCCAGATGATCAACCGTCGACATGTCAGGCATGTCAGCAGGGTTGTGCAGCTCGGTCATTGATCCATCACGCAGATAGACGTGGTAAATCACCGAAGGTGCAGTGGTGATCAGCTCGATGTCATATTCGCGCTCTAGCCGATCGCGGATCACCTCAAGGTGCAGCAGCCCCAAGAAACCGCAACGGAACCCAAAGCCCAATGCCGCCGAAGTTTCCATTTCAGAACTGAAGGATGCATCATTCAGCGACAGTTTTTCAATCGCATCGCGAAGGTCTTCAAATTCGGCGTTATCAACGGGGAACAACCCACAAAACACCACTGGCTGAGCGGGCTTAAAGCCCGGCAATGCCTCGGTGCAGCCCTGCTTTTCGCTGGTGATGGTGTCACCAACCCGTGTGTCGCGCACCTGTTTGATACTTGCGGTCAAAAACCCTATTTCGCCGGGGCCAAGTTCGTCAATCGGCTCCATCTGCGGGCGAAACACGCCAATGCGGTCAATCGGATAGACCGCATTGGTGTTCATCATCCGGATGCGGTCGCCTTTTTTCATCACACCATCAATGATGCGCACCAGCACGATAACGCCGAGGTAGGAATCATACCAACTGTCGACCAGCATGGCCTTAAGCGGTGCGTCGCGCTCACCTTTGGGGGCGGGCAAATGTTTAACGATGGCCTCGAGGGTTTCGTGGATACCCACGCCAGTCTTGGCACTGACCAGAATGGCACCGGACGCATCAATGCCGATCACGTCCTCAATCTGTTCGGCAACGCGATCAGGATCAGATGCGGGCAGGTCGATCTTGTTCAGGATCGGCACAATTTCGTGATTTGCGTCAATCGCTTGATAGACGTTGGCTAGGGGATGCAGGTGACCGGATGTTCGGCACCAAATAGGCCAACAATAGCTT
>JPUR01000362.1 GCA_001321835.1 Marinosulfonomonas sp. PRT-SC04 | reverse complement strand
ACGAAAGGCCGCATAAATGAGTTGAGAGACCGGAACACTAGCGCGACAAGACCAATTTTGGCCCATAATCGCTGCCGTAGACAATTGATTGATTTGGTATTATTTCACCCCACTGCAGTGGCAAGCATCCAAAACCCAACAGAAGAATGGTTACCTCACCATAAACACATCATACCGCGTCGATTTTCCGGTGATCTGGTGCGACGGCTTCGGCACCCCCTCCATCAAATCCGCCTTTTGCGGCCACTTCAGAACCACACGGTTGCGGGCGCACCCCAGCGCCACTTGCATCAAGGCGGCGGCATCAGCATCCACCCCGACAATCTCGCGGATTTGGCGCATTTCCTTCTTCACCAATGCCGACTTGCCACGCGGCGGGTGCATCGGATCGACCAACACCACTTCGGGGGCCAAATCCACCAACAGATCCTTGGCATCCCCATGCAGCAAATTCATACGCGAAATGATCTCGGCCACATCACTGTCAGCGGCCCGAACCAAAGCATCCGCAAGCAACGCATGCATATGGGTCGAACGTTCAATCAGCGTCACCGTCGCCCCCAATGACGCCAGCAAAAACGCATCGCGCCCAAGCCCGGCAGTGGCATCCACCACATGCGGACAATTCCCCCCCTTCAGACCAATCGCCCGCGGCAAAGCCTGCCCACGCCCGCCGCCAAACTGACGACGATGCGCAACCGCACCAATGGTAAAGTCGATGGTCAGCGGGGCCAGTTCAGTCTGCATCCACTTTAGCCTTTCTTCTTTTCCTAAATATCTGCGCCGTAAGCGTGATATGTTTATAGCCCCAGCGCATTCTTGACGATGCCACCTGTCTCTTAAAGTGTAGCGTGAATTTACACACTTTAAGAAACGCTATTGGGGCGACATCTTTGGGGCAGGGGGTGGTTTTTAACCACAAACGCTGCAATCAGAGGTGGTCCTACTATTTCGACCAGTTAGCAGCCAGATTAAGATGGATCAGGGTTTCATTTAGGCCGCTAAACTCATTGGTACTGTTTTTCTTTCATAGGCTTCATCTGGGGTCAATATTCCGTGCGTCGAATGTGGGCGCTCAGTGTTGTAGTAAGCCAACCATTTTCCGATCCCGGTGCGGGCTTCTGAACCTGTTTCAAATGCGTTGAGATAGATGCATTCATATTTCAGGGACCGCCAGAGCCGTTCGATCATTCTGTTATCGATCCAACGGCCTTTCCCATCTATTACCGGCAGGTGATTTGTAAAATCACCGAGAGGCATGGATATCTTGATCCCGGCATCTTTCAGCGCCTGCGTCCATTCAAAACGAGGGTGTTCAGAATTCCGTGTCACAGGGTTAGCCTAGATGTCGAGCACGTCG
>JPUR01000361.1 GCA_001321835.1 Marinosulfonomonas sp. PRT-SC04 | reverse complement strand
CAGAATTAATCACAAGGACTCCGCTAAAGCTGGAGGGAACTTGGGGCGCAGGTCACAACCCACCAATATCAGAATGAGAGTGATTTCCTTTAATGTAGCGAAGTGCGGCAGCATTTTCTTCATTTCGGATCAGATTTTTCATGCCCTAGTGTTTAGCGTTGGCCGCTTTATAGATCAAGCCTTGCCGTGGTCAGGCTAAGGTTTCGCAACTAAATCCAAGGACCGCAATGTCCGCATAGCTGACTTTCTTCCCTTATTGCCTTTGCAAGCAAAGGCAGCGCCGGACCTCCCCCATGGGGAGGGCGCTTTGCACCCACCCCGAGGTCCATGCGCGGCGCTTGATTGATGGGGGCTCGCTTTGGTTTGGGAGCTGTCATTTTGTTCGGTGCGGGATGCTCTTATTGTGGGCCTTCATTCATCAAACCGCCGAGCTATGGCCTGCTTTTGACAAATCGTAAGCATCAAAGCTGCGGGCGATCATGCGGGTGAGCGGGTAGGCGGCTTTGGGGAGGGTGAAACCATCGGCGGTGATTTTGAAACCGAATGCCTTTGAGGATCCACAAAAAAAGAGGCCGCTCAAAATGACCGGCCTCCTCCTTGGAAGTCATACTTCACATGATGTTAGTCGCGGTTGCCCATGAAGGACAGCATGAACATGAACATGTTCACAAAGTCCAGATACAGGTTCAACGCGCCCATGATGGCCGATTTGGCCAGCCATTCGCTATCGCCGTGATGCGCATGCTCAAGGTATGTGTTCTTGATTTTCTGGGTGTCATACGCGGTCAGACCAGCAAAGATCAGCACGCCAAGCGCCGAGATCGCCATTTGTACGATGCCGGAGCCTAGGAACATGTTCACAACCGATGCGATGAGCAGGCCAATGATGCCCATGATCAGGAATGAACCCCAAGCCGAGATGTCTCGCTTGGTGGTGTAGCCATACAGGCTCAGGCCAGCAAAGGCGGCCGAGGTGACCAAGAAAGTTTGAACCACGGAAAACCCAGTGTAGACCGCGAAGATCCAGGAGATCGACAGGCCCATTGCCGCGGCAAATGCGTAAAAGAACAGCTGTGCGCCAGCGGCGGAAATGCGGTTGATCATTGCGCCAAAGGCGAAGACCATGATCAGCGGCAGGAACATGACGATGTAGCGCACGTAGCCGGTAAAGAATGTATGCAGCAGCGCCTCGTTGGTGCCAACGGCCCAAGCGACCAGTGCTGTCAAAAGCAGGCCAACGGACATGGTGCCGTAAACCTTGTTCATGTGGGCCTTTAGCCCTGCGTCGATCTCGGCTGCGTGGGTGCCGGCACCGGTGCGGATGGTGTTGTACTCTGCCATGGAAAATCTCCAGATAAATGATGAGTGGCCAGTGCCCATAGAAAAACGGCCACCTTCACCGCTATATATCGGGAAAGATGGCCGGATTTTCAAGGTATTCTGTCTGAAATTACGCCGGTAGGCACAATTTTTCGTAGATTAACGCCGCCAAGTGGCTGGAACATCCCAAAACGGGCGCTTTGCTTCGCGTTTTGCCTCGGCTGCGGTCAGGCCCAGATCATTCAGCGCATCGCGGTCTAGCTTGCCCAGAACGCGGCGTTGGCCGTGGGTGGCAATGATTTGCGCGATCACGGTCCCGAGCGAGGGGCGCTGGGTTTCGAAGGTGTGGGCGATAGTGTGGGCGGCGGTGTTGCATGTGGTCATAGTCATGATGCGAGCCTTTCGGTTTGGTGATCGTTTTGGGTGTTAGTATCAATTTCTATGATCTGTATTGCGCCGCGCCATTCATTTGTATAATGAATGTTTATGTGAAGATGCATCAAGGAACGTGATATGCCCAGAAACATTGACATGACCGCCCTACGCTCGTTTGCCGCCGTGGCCGAGGTTGGCGGGGTGACCAAAGCCTCGGGGTTTTTGAACCTGACCCAATCGGCGGTCTCAATGCAGCTCAAACGGTTAGAAGAATCGCTGGATACCAAACTGCTGGATCGCAGCGGTCGCGGCGTAACGCTGACTGGTGCTGGCGAGCAATTGTTAGGATATGCGCGCCGGATGCTGGCGCTGAATGACGAGCTGTTCGGGCGTTTGACCGATCAGGCCTTTGAGGGCGAAATCATTTTGGGGGTGCCGCATGACATCGTTTATCCGGCCATTCCGCAGGCGCTGCACCGGTTTGCCGCCGAATATCCGCGCGTAAAGGTGCGGCTGGTGTCGTCCTACACCACGGGCTTGCGCAAAATGTTTGATCGCGGTGAATGCGACATGATCCTGACCACCGAAGACACCCTTGAGGCCGGCGGCGAAACCTTGTTGACCTTGCCGCTGGTCTGGATTGGTGCACCGGATGGTGTGATCTGGAAAAGTCGCCCGTTGCGGCTTGCCTATGAGCATGCCTGCATTTTTCGCGGCGGGGTGCAGCGGAAACTGGACGAGGCGGGGATCCCTTGGGAAATGGCGGTTGAATCCGATTCTACCCGCACCATCGAGGCCTCGGTCAGCGCTGATCTGGCGGTGTACACGGTGCTTGAGGGCATGGAGCCGCCTTACGTTGAGCCGATCCAGCACGGTGGCGCGCTGCCCGATCTGACCACCAAACAGATCAACCTTTATGTGTCTGATCTGGCCAAAGGGCCGGTGGTTGAGGACATGGCGGAATTCGTGCGACAGGCGTATCAGAACTTGTGAGCGGAATGTCCGGTTCGGGGCGGTGGCGGAGACGAGAGCCTCCTCAATGAAATTTCCCGACCCTTTAAATTTTTCCGGCCATTTTAAGAATCCAGATCAAACTGCCGAACTATGCCCCGCCTTTGACAGATCATAGGCATCAAAACTGCGGGCGATCATGCGGGTGAGCGGGTAGGCGGCTTTGGGCAGGGTGAAGCCGTCAGCGGTGATTTTCGGCAGGCCTTCGAAGGCATCCGATGCCTTCTTATACATGGCTTCGAGATCGGCACGTGAGATGTCGAAATCACGCAAAATCTCGGCGGTGTCGATCCTGAACTCGCACATGATCATTTCAATCATACGGGCCCGCAGGTGATCATCGGCTGTAAACTTATGGTCGCGCACGGTGGCGAATTGATTGGCCCGCACTGCCGCGGTGTATTGTGAGGTGCCCGAGGCGTGTTGCGCAAAGCCTTGCGGGAATTTCGAAATTGAGGAGGCACCAAGCCCGATCAGCACTTTTGATGTGTCATCGGTGTAGCCTTGAAAATTGCGCCTCAATTTGCCTTGGCGTTTGGCCACTGCCAACCCATCATCCGGCAGCGCGAAGTGGTCGATGCCGATTTCATCGTAGCCATCGGCCTGAAATAATTTGCGCGCAACCTCGTAAAGTTCAAGCCGCTCTTCGGGGGCGGGCAGCGCGTCCGTCGGGATTAGCTGCTGGCGTTTGGCCATCCACGGCACATGCGCATAGCCGTATAGCGCCACGCGGCTGGGCTTCAGGGTCAGCAGTTTTTGCACGCTTTGGGCGATGCGCTCAACGGTTTGGTGCGGCAGACCATAGAGGATATCGGCGTTCAGGCTGGTGATGCCGTGGCTGCGGATCATCTCGGCGGCATCGCGGGTCAGCTCGTAGCTTTGGATGCGGCCAATCACCTTTTGGATTTCGGGGTCAAAATCCTGCACTCCGATTGACGCGCGGTTCATGCCAGCATCCGCGAGGGCCTTGATGCGGCCCTCGTCGATTTCGTTTGGATCAATTTCAACCGAAAACTCGCCACCCTCAGCCATGGGAATCACTTCCAAAACCGTGCCGGCCAGATCGGTGATCATCTCGGCACTCAGCAGGGTCGGGGTGCCGCCGCCCCAATGCAGGCGTGACAGGCGCAGGCCAGAGGGCAAAATTTCTTTGAGCTGCGCGATCTCGGTCTTTAGGGTTTCCAGATAGGCGCGCACCGGGGCTTCGGATTGGGTGGTCTTGTCACGGTTTAGTTCCGATCTCTTTAGAGCAATAATTGCTATGA
>JPUR01000360.1 GCA_001321835.1 Marinosulfonomonas sp. PRT-SC04 | reverse complement strand
GTGGTTAGCCGCGCTTGAACGGGCCGTAGGATGTCATCACTTCGATGTTCTGATCCACGGCGTCGCGCTCCTCGTCGAGAAACTGCGAAACGGCGGTGCGAAAGCTCTCGTCGGCGATCCAGTGGAGCGAATGGGTGGTGACGGGCAGGTAGCCGCGCGCGAGTTTGTGTTCGCCTTGTGCGCCAGCTTCAACCCGTGCCAATCCGTGTTCGATCGCGTAGTCGATGGCGCGGTAATAACACAGCTCAAAATGTAGCGCAGGGTGGTCTTCGATGCAGCCCCAGTAGCGGCCAAACAGGGTGTCGGCGCCGATGAAGTTCAGCGCACCAGCGACCCATTGACCGTCTCGTTCGGCCATCACCAGCAGCATGTCGTGGCGTAAGATTTGGTGTGCAATGTCGAAGAATTCGCGGCGGATGTTTTTGCGTTTGCGTGAGGACAGTGAGGTGAGGAAGTCATCGAAGGTTTTATAGTCTGAGTTGATCCAGTGAAACTGTTGACCAATTCGGTGCATTAGGCCGATGGCCTTGCCAATTTCGGCTTCGAATTTGGTGCAAAATGTAATGTGCATTGAGGACAGTTTGTTTTCCGCTGCCAGTTGCAGGGCCCCTTGCATCAGCGCTGATTGGCCGACAGTTTCAAAGCCTGCGCGGGTCAGGAAGCGTGGGCCAGTGACGGGGGTGAAGGGGACTGTGAGTTGCAGTTTTGGGTAATATTGCCCGCCCGCCCGCATGTAGGCGTCGGCCCAGCTGTGGTCGAAAACATATTCGCCTTGCGAGTGCGATTTGGCATAGGCGGGGGCGGCAGCGATCCGTTGGCCGTTCAGGTGGGCGGTGATGTGGCGGGG
>JPUR01000359.1 GCA_001321835.1 Marinosulfonomonas sp. PRT-SC04 | reverse complement strand
CCCCCCCCAGCCCAAACCTGTTGTCGCCAAAACACGTTTCACCATCCACACGCTTCGCCGCTAAAAAACCCATGACTTGCCTGAACAAATCAGTCTATAATACTGCCAAACCAAGGTAAATATGGTAAGGCAGGCATGACAAGTACCTCACAACAGTTAGAAGAACTGCGCAGTAAACTGATCGCAGACCCCGATGTGATTCTCGAAGACAAGGATCTGATGCGCGCGTTGGTTGCCGCCAACGAAGCCCAAATGGGAAGCAATATCATTGACTTGCGCGGCATCGCCATGGAGCGACTAGAGGCGCGGCTGGACCGGCTGGAGGACACCCACCGTTCGGTGATCGCCGCAGCATATGAAAATTTGGCCGGCACCAATCAGGTGCATCGTGCCATCCTGCGGATGCTGGACCCTGCCGAATTTGAAAACTTCCTGCGTGATTTGGACGGCGAAGTTTCTGAAATTCTCGGCGTTGATTGTGTGCGTCTAGTGCTGGAATCTGTGCAAAATGAAAACGATCCGGCGGTAAAGCGCTTAGGCGATGTGCTGATCGTGGCCGAGCCCGGCTTCATTGAGGGCTACCTGACCAACGGCAAACGCAGCACCTCGCGTCAAGTCACCCTGCGCCAGATCAAACCAGACTCTAGCGAGATTTATGGCGAGGCGTCCGACTGGATTCGCTCCGAGGCCGCGCTAAAACTGGATTTCGGCAATGGCCGTTTGCCTGGTATGCTGGTGATGGGATCCGAAGATCCGCATCACTTCAAGCCCAACCAAGGCACTGATTTGTTAGAGTTTTTCGCTGGTGTCTTTGAACGGGCCATGCGTCGCTGGCTGTCATGACCCTCACCGCCATCTCTGCTGGCGCCGCTGACGCGCTTGAGGAATGGCTGACCACAATCAAAGCTTTGAACGCCACCGCCGACAACACCATTTCGGCCTATCGCAGCGATCTTTTGGGCTATATCGCCTTCATCTCCAACCACTTTGGCGATGCCACGGGCCTTGCGCCGCTAAAGCAGATCAAAGTCACCGATATGCGGGCTTGGATGGCGCATGAACGCACCCGCGGGGTCTCGCCGCGCTCCTTGGCGCGATCGCTTTCCGCGGTAAAATCCTTTTACCGTTGGCTGGCGGAACGTGACAGCTTTGCCCCAACCGTGGTGCTATCGGCCCGCAGCCCGCGGTTTCAGAAAAAATTGCCGCGCCCGCTGACTGTGGACGCCGCCCGCGCCATGATCGACACCGTCGAGGTGCAGTCTGTGCGCGACTGGGTCGGGGTGCGCGACGCCGCCGTCATCACGTTGCTATATGGCTGCGGTTTGCGGATATCCGAAGCCCTGTCACTGACTGGGGCTGACGCGCCGCTGCCCGAAGTTTTGCGCATCACCGGCAAGGGCAACAAGACCCGCATCGTGCCGGTGATCGAGCCCGCCCGTGCCGCCGTTGCCAGCTACCTGCGCGCCTGCCCGCACCAAATTGGCCCTGAAACACCGCTATTTCGCGCCGTGCGTGGCGGCCCGCTGCGCCCACGTGCGATCCAAAAAGTGATGGAGGCAACCCGCATGCAACTGGGCCTGCCCGCCACCGCGACCCCGCACGCCATGCGCCATTCTTTTGCCACCCACCTACTGGGGGCTGGCGGTGATCTGCGGGCCATTCAGGAACTTCTGGGCCACGCCTCATTGTCAACAACACAAGCCTACACCGCCGTGGATACCGCGCGCCTGATGGAGGTTTACGACAAGACCCACCCGCGCGCCTAGCCGACCTGATCGTAAAATTAACCAAATACTCGGCCGATGTTGTCACTCGGTGAAAAATACGCCATGACACGTTTATGATTGTAAAAATGCGTGCCTTCTCTGTTCATATGTTCACCGCCACCGGAGCGGTGCTGGCAATGCTCGCCATGCTGTCCGCTGTGGAGCAAAAATGGGACATGATGTTCCTATGGCTGATTGTCGCGTTTTTCGTCGACGGCATTGATGGCCCCTTGGCGCGCAAGTTCGATGTCAAAACCAACGCGCCCCAAATTGACGGGGTGCTGCTGGATTTGATTATCGACTATTTGACCTATGTGTTTATCCCCGCCTTTGCCCTGTTTAAATCGGGGTTATTGCCGGACTGGGCGGCTTGGGTGGTTCTCATATTAATCACCTTTGCCAGCGCGATGTATTTCGCAAATACCAATATGAAGACAAAAGACAATTCTTTTTGCGGCTTTCCTGGATGTTGGAATATGGTGGCGATTGTGATGTTTGCATTGTCACCAAATTTCTGGATCATTCTTGCCGTCACAGTGGTGTTGTCCGCGGCGATGTTTGTGCCGCTAAAATTCGTCCACCCCGTGCGCACAGAGCGTTGGCGCAGCGTCACATTGCCAATAGCGCTGGCTTGGACCTTCTTTGCCGGATGGGCCGCTTGGACAGATTTTCACCCCGAAAGCTGGGCGCACTGGGGATTGACTGTCAGCAGTATCTATTTGATCAGCGCAGGTATTTTGCAGCAGATCATCCCGGCTAGATCCGCGTCAAAATAACCCCTGATACGATCAGAACCACGGCCAAAACCTTGCCGCGCGTCATTCTCTCATTGAACAAAAGCCCGCCGATCAGCACCGCAAACAAGATCGACGTTTCGCGCAACGCCGCCACCAACGCAATCGGCGCCACCGTCATTGCCCAGACCGCAATCGCATAGGCGCCGTAAGAGCGGTGGTTTCAACAGGTGGACGCAACACTTTAATTTTTAGGAAAAGATGGAGTGT
>JPUR01000358.1 GCA_001321835.1 Marinosulfonomonas sp. PRT-SC04 | reverse complement strand
TATTTTGCCTTTTTAGGCGGCGTGCTTGCGAACATATGTTCGGCTGCTGGAAAACTTCGATTTCGAACTTCATCGGCATAACAGGCAATGGCCACCTCGCCTTGCACGCCCAATGTCGCATATCCGTTGGTTGGGCCAGACTCAAGTTCAAAATGGAAGGAATTCTTAGTGGCAGATCAAAGATTACGGGTTGGCCATGATTTTTACGCGCAGGAATGGCGAGCGTTCAAAAGTCGCGAAAGGCTGCGCATAAAGTTACCGCCGTAACAGCAGACGGAACGCACTTTTCTGCCGAAATGCAGCTTAGCCGTTTACGTCAGCTTCCAACGTTTCGATCTTGGATAAGATGTCGTCAAAGTCCGGAACTGGACCGATGATCATTTCATTCATGCCCGCATAATCACGGCGCAATGCCACTGTTAGTTCAGCGCTTGGCATGAGGCGTAGGCTACCCGGCTTTGCCGTTTCATAGTGCGCCCAAGCTGCTTTGAAAAATACAGATTTATGGTGTGCCACTTGTTCCAGAAGATCGAGACTTTTCAGCGCGCGATCCTTCGCAGGATGATCAATCAAAAGAGCCATATCGTAGTAGTGCCGTGACATTCGATCAGAGAGCGGCTTGGCTGGATCTTGATGGCACAGCATGTGCAGAATTGTTGCTTTTTCCCAGAAGGTGCGCTCAATCCCGAGAACCCTCGCCGAGGTTTCAGACGAACCCAACAAATCGGGAAATGCGTCGGACAGATACGGTTTGATGGTCAGGTCTTCGGCAGGCAGCAGCACTCCGCGCGCGCCAAACTCAAATCGAATAACAGGTTTAACGTAACCCTGAGATGCATTTCTCTGCTGCAAAGATGGGTAGGCAAACAAAAGTGTCTGTGCGTCATGAGGATCAATCGAAAGCTGGAATTCCTGGTCCAGATTCACACCGAAGGCGGCATCCAGTTCAGACTGGAGTGGCCCCTTTACAGTCTCTTCCGCGGCCTTCTGCAGATCTTGTAAAAGCGCTTTGCGTTTACCTCCAGACAGGTCAGGATTTTCCGGATCATCGTCACCGGTAAACCCGAGCTGTGCCCGATCAAGTGACAGATCCACATCTTCCGAAAATCGGTGAATGACGTCATAGGCTTTGGACAGCGAAGTACCGCCTTTAAAGATCAGGTGATCGCCAAAGGAAGGAAGCGTAAAGAGTTTACCAAGCGACCAGCATACCCAGAAATCTTTCTCGATGATCGCCTGAGAAAATCCCAACTGAGCAGCGGCTTCTTGGAATGCCTCAGCGCGCTGCGCAGGTGGCTCATTTGCAAAGCTGTCCATATCAGATCCGCGCCGTGATCTGTTGCACGACGGGCAGCATCCAAGCCGGCACTTGCCTGACTTGCTTCTGCAACTGATCCCGGTCCTTGTCATTCAACGCACGTGCCAGCGTGCTGATGACCTGATCAGTCACACCGTCTTTGCCGATATAGCGCAGCGCCTGAAAAATAGCGCCTGACATTTGACCTGCCCCAACAAGCGTCTTGCGCGATGCATTCTTGAAATGGATCACCTGTCGTCCAACCGTCTTTGTTCTCGATGGCCCGTCCGTCATGTAAGTGGTCTTTGAGGGTACTTGTGTTGAAAGCCCAAGTTGATTTGCAGCCGTTGCAGGAGAAACCTGAAGGACATGGTGGTCCTTTCGCGCAATCGCCTTGGCCACGTCATCTACTGAAGGATAGACCGTACCAAACCGCGTGCTCAGCTTTGGATAATCATATAGCCCACGGGTGAGCCGACGGATCACCCCTTGATCCGCCAGACGCGACAAAGCCTGATCAACGCTAGCGCGCGATCCCAAGTCCAACAGGTCCGTTGGTGCAAATATTGCACCACGGCCCTTACCTTTGATGCGTTGTAGAATCTTCGACATGATCATCATCTATCTCCTGTTGTTAGAAAATAGGGTATGTTTTTCTGAATTTCAAGGCTTTTGATTTGTCGACGTTTTTAAATATGCCTCGCTACACACACTAACAGTATGCCAACTGCGTCGTTTGTTTGGCTCTGTCGCAAAGTGTTCACGAGCGTGACAAACTTTTGCGACAAAACCGCATAAATTGTTCCGAGCAATCCGTTGTTGAAATTGTAACTCATTTGAGATACAAGAGGCCTTGAAACTTGGAGGACAAATCATGGCCGCTCAAACATCAATGCTGCACGTACGTGTAAATGATCAGCTCAAAGCTGATGCTGCTGAAGCTCTCGCTGGCGTTGGTCTAACACTTTCCGATGCTGTGCGCATTTTGCTGACCCGCGTTGCGAGTGAAGGCGGACTGCCAGCCGGCCTGACCTCCGATCCAAAGGCATATGATCAGTGGTTCCGCGCCAAGGTGCAGGAAGCTCTAAGCGATACTTCTCCAGCAGGCGTTGTTGCATGGATCATCGGCCGCTGGGAGCGCGCCCTACCCGAGATGGA
>JPUR01000357.1 GCA_001321835.1 Marinosulfonomonas sp. PRT-SC04 | reverse complement strand
ACGCCGGTTAAGGGGGTCAGCCTGACTTTTGCGGTGGCGGATGCGGCGCCGGATATGAGCGTTGCCGATGCGGCGGGGCGCTTTGTGGTGCTGCGGTTGGGAGATCGGGTTCGGGTGACCGGATATGCGATTTTTGAGGACAGTGCGCAGGTCAAACCGGCCTATGTCGAGGCGCTGACTGCCAAGTTGAAAAGCCTGATGCCAAAGGCGGTGCGGGATGATGTGGCACCAGAGGTTTGGGCGGGAAGTCGGCCTCAGACGCCGGATGATGTACCGATGATTGGTGCGGCCGGTGCGCCGAACCTGTTTGTAAATGCGGGCCATGGCTCGCTTGGCTGGACTTTGGCGTTGGGATCCGCGGCGATATTGGTCGATGAAATCCAAGCTGCCTAAGCCACTTAACGGTTGAACGTAAAAAAGCCGCGCTGGATTGCTCCGGCGCGGCTTTTATTTTGTTGTGAAGCGAGAGCCTTAGGCGGTCTCGTCTTCCTCGGATGCGTCAGCCTCTGGGGCTGGTGCTTCGTCACGGTCGTCGTCATCAGATGCAGCTGCACCCATATCGTCGAACAGTTCAGCAATCTCGAACTCAGCTTCAGCTTCAGCTTCGGCGGCCAGCTCGGCAATAGATTTGCCTGCAGCTTGCAGTTCTGCTTCTTCAGCCGAGCGCGCAACGTTCAATTCGATCGTGGCTTCGACTTCTGGGTGCAGACGAACCAGCACTGTGTGCAGGCCCAGTTCTTTGATTGGCGCAGTCAGGGCGACCTGGCGGCGATCAACTGAGAAACCCTCAGCTGTGGCAGCTTCGGCGGCGTCACGGATGGTGACCGAGCCGTAAAGCGAACCGGCATCAGAGGCGGTCCGAATCACAACGAACTGTTGTCCGTTTAGCTTAGCGGCCAGTTTTTCAGCCTCGCCTTTGGTTTCAAGATTGCGAGCTTCGAGTTGCGCTTTTTGCGTTTCAAAGTGAGCAATGTTGGCGGCAGATGCGCGCATTGCTTTGCCTTGAGGCAGCAGAAAATTGCGGGCGTAGCCAGCTTTGACAGCGACAACGTCGCCCATTTGGCCCAGTTTGGCCACACGTTCCATCAGGATTACTTGCATGTGCTTTGCTCCTTATTTGACGGCGTAAGGAAGCAGGGCGAGAAAGCGGGCGCGTTTGATTGCGCGAGCCAGTTCCCGTTGCTTCTTGGCCGAAACGGCGGTGATGCGCGATGGCACGATTTTGCCACGCTCAGAGATGTAGCGCTGCAGGGTGCGGGTGTCTTTGTAGTCGATCGCAGGTGCGTTGTCGCCCGAGAACGGGCAGACCTTACGACGACGGAAAAATGGTTTAGATGCCATGGTTTAGGACCTTTCGTTGGCTAAAATTAACAGCTGATTAGCGGCGCGGGCGACGGTCGCCACGCTCTTCGCGCTTTTGCATTTGAACGGATGGCAGTTCTTTGTGCTCATCAACTTTGATGGTCAGAACACGCATCACATCATCATGCAAACGCATCAGGCGTTCCATTTCTTGCACGGCTTCCGTAGGGGCGTCCGAGCGCAAGAAGGCATAGTGGCCTTTGCGGTTTTTGTTAATTTTATAGGCCATGGTTTTGATGCCCCAATACTCGCTATCAACGAGTTTCCCGCCGTTGTCGGCAAGAATTGCACCAAAATGTTCGATAAGGCCTTCGGCTTGCGTGTTGGACAGGTCCTGACGCGCAATCATCACATGCTCATAAAGCGACATGTATGCTCCATTCTGTTGTATTAAGCGCATTTCAAAGCGTGGGCCAACTTTGCCGCGACCCACCCACGAGAGGCTACGCTGGTTTGTAAAAATGCGGCAAAGCAAGCCATCTTATACACCGGATGACGGGTGATGCAAGGTAGATTGGCGCAAGGGGCAGGGCCGGGGGAATTAAAGGCAGATATCTGTGTGTGGGGGGCGTAACATCCAAGGCTATTTTGGTGTTCAGCACACATAGCGCCCCCTATCCGGTCTCTAAAAGGAACCACAATAGTCCAATTTTGGTCATGATTAACCACCATGCTGATGCTCAGTACGAGTATTAAGTTTTTTGACATTTTCTTTAGGAGAAGACCATGAACGCGATAACCACTCGAAACGAATTCTCGGAAATTAATCCGCGTGCCGTCTCAATATCAAGCGACGAGACCTATTGGGGCTATATTATTCGGTGCCGCAATAACGACCGCACTATGGCGATTTTAATGCAGTGGACGGCGGCCGTGGTTGGGGCGGTTTTGTTGATCGCGGCCTTCGGGATCTGGACCTTGCCAGGATCAATGACGAGCCAAGATGTTGTTGGTTTCAAGTTGGGGTTCTCGACGATTATGGCGGTGGTTGGCGTGGCGCTGGTCTGGTTTGCCTCGCATGGCACACATTATGAGGTTCAAGTTGATCTAGCGCGGCTGGAATTGCGCGAAGTTTTGCGCAACAGTCGCGGCACAGCGCGGATTCAGGATTGGATCAAGTTTGAAGATATTGACGCGGTTTATATTGACCGCAGCGCTGGCGAGAAGGCCAAGGCGCGTCTGATGGTGCGGCTGGCCGCATCTTCAAAGGCGATTGAGGTTGGTAAGGATTTCGAAGAAAACTTGACCCATCTTCATCTGCGTCTGGGGCGTGATGTTCTGGGGATGATCATTGAGAAACCTGTCAAAGCCAACCGTGGTTTTTGAGGGTGTTCAGAATTCCGTGTCACAGGGTTAGCCTAGATGTCGAGCACGTCGT
>JPUR01000356.1 GCA_001321835.1 Marinosulfonomonas sp. PRT-SC04 | reverse complement strand
CTGGTCCATGCTCTCGGATTTGGAGCCAAACCGGTGCCTGTTAGCACCGTGCAACTGGTGTTGAAGTTTCTTGATAAACAAGGCTTGCGATTGAACCTCATTGGCCAACAAGGTCACCATATCTTGCAATTTGGTGGGGTCTTTTGGCAGATTATCAAGGGCGTTTAGCATGGCCAATATATACAGAATTGTGCCCAAAATAGGAATCCCTAAACGCCTGTATTACTCAGTATTTTAACGGCTCATCCCGTTTGCGTTGGTCGCCACGTGCGTTGCGGCATGCGCCAATCTATACCCTCCAGCAACATTGCCAACTGTGCTGGCGTCAGGTTAATTTTACCCTCTTTAGCCGCAGGCCACACGAACCGGCCCCGCTCAAGCCGTTTGGAAAACAGGCAGGCCCCCTGACTGTCCCACCAGATGATCTTCAG
>JPUR01000355.1 GCA_001321835.1 Marinosulfonomonas sp. PRT-SC04 | reverse complement strand
TGAAGCGAACCGGCTGGAAGCCGGTGGCTTAAAACCTATTCGTGGAAAGTGAATGGCACCTATTCCATCGGCTGCTACCGAATCCATAAATTCTCGACTGTGATCGTTTCAAGGGCATTACTAAGAGTGTTCAGAACATTGGGCTCGAAGCCGGCATCTGATAAATCGCATCACACGACATCACCAGCCCAAACGAAAAAACCCGACCACTGGGGCCGGGTTTTAATTCATCTCATCAGGGGCGCGGCTTAGTGCAGTTTTGCAGCCACATCCTTGATTGCGTCTTCAATCAGGCCATTGCCGTCAGCAGCGGTCAGCTGTTTGGTGATCACGTCATTGGCAGCGGCAATTGCCACCACGATAGCGCTATCGCGGACCTCTTTGATGGCAGATGCCTGTGCCGATACGATCTGATCTTCGGCAGCGGCCAAACGACGTTTGATCGACTGTTTCAGATCTTCTTTGGCTTCCTCGGCAGCGTTTTGTGCCTCGACCTTAGCGGCCTCAACAATGCGGTCAGCCTGCTCCTGCACTTCTTTTTGCTTACGCTCATAAGATGCAAGAATGGTCTGCGCTTCTTCACGCAGGGCTTTGGCCTCGTTCAAATCGTTTCTGATGCCGTCGGCGCGTTTGTCCAGCAACCCGCCCAAAAGACCAGGAACCTTCAAATAAGCCAACAGCGCCAAGAACAGGATGAACCCGATCAGCACGTTAAATTCAGGGTTCTTCATCGTGAAGAAGGCCCCTTCATTTGCCAGCGCAGGCGTTGCGAAAGCGGCGAGCAGGAGTGTAAGTTTTTTCATAATCCTACCCTTTCATCCGTTCCGTGATCGCGGCGGTGACAGTCTTGGCATCGGCCTTGACCCCCATGTGTGCAACGATCGCTTTTGCGGTATCGGCCGCGACTTTTTTCACACTGGCAACCGCGCCTTTGCGGATTTCAGCAATCGCAGCTTCTGCCTCGGCAGATTTGGCAGCGATTTCAGCGTCGGCTTTTTGAATGGCAATATCCAACTCAACCTGGATTTCAGCTTTGGCTTCAGCCGCAATTTTTTGCGATTCAGCGCGGGCATCCATCAGGGCTTTGTTATAGGCATTTTCAGCCTCAACCGCCTGTTGCTTCAGCTCTTCAGCTGCGGCAAGATCATTGGTAATCGTCCCTTGGCGTTCGGACAAAACCGAGCCAACCCGCGGCAGAACCACGCGCGAAAGGATGAGGTGGATCACGACCAGCGTGACCAGCAACCAGAAAATCTGGTTCGGGAAGGCAATGGGATCCAACTGTGGCATCGGCGATACTGCTTTAGCATGCTCCGCCATTTGGCCCACGACCTCGAGTGTTTCTGATGCCATGTCGTCGTCCTCCTAGGAACCTAATTTACATCGGGCTGCCATGGGTTAACCAAAGCAGCCCGACCGTAATGATTGGCTCGTAGGTCTTAAACAGCGAACATCAGCAGCAAAGCAACGAGGAACGAGAAAATCCCGAAAGCCTCGGCGAATGCGATGCCGATGAAGAGCATAGCGGTTTGACCACCAGCGGCCGAAGGGTTGCGCAGGGCACCGGCCAAAAAGTTGCTTACGATTGAACCCACACCGATTGCTGCGCCGCCCATGCCAAGAGTGGCCAGACCTGCACCGATGTATTTACCCATTTCTGCAATATCGCCTTCCATAGTGTATTCTCCTTACGTTGTAATTTAGTATTTGATTGGTGATTGTTCGGGTCTGATTAGTGCGACGGATGCAGCGCATCCTTAATATATACACAAGTCAGAATAGTGAAAACATAGGCTTGAATGAAGGCCACCATGACGTCCATGCCAAACATCGCGACGATGCCGACCATGGCCAGAGGGGCGATAAACAGCGAGCCTGCGAATGTTGCGAAAACCTCGATCACCGCGTGACCCGCCATGACGTTACCGGCCAAACGAATAGAGTGGCTGACGGGGCGAACAAAATACGAGATCACCTCGATCAGTGCCAAAACCGGGCGCAGAACCATTGGCGCCGAAGACACCCAGAACAGGCCAAGGAATTTGAAACCATGCAGATAAAATCCCAGCAGCGTCACGCCGAAAAACACCAGCAGCGCCAGAACCACGGTGACCGCGATGTGCGATGTGGTTGAGAAACTCATCGGGATCAGACCCAAGAAATTCGAGAACACAATGAAGATGAACAGCGTCATGATATAAGGGAAGTATTTCAGACCCTCTTTACCGGCGATATCTTCGACCATCGAATAAACAAAGCCATAGGCCAGTTCAGCAACGGACTGTGTCCGGCTGGGAACGATCGCACGCTTGCGTGTCCCCATCACCAACAATCCGATGACCGCCACAATAACCAGACCCATCCAAAGGGTCGCATTTGTCGGCGTATACCAATGAATTTCACCGCCAAAAAGCGCTTCCAACCGGAATTGCTCCATTGGATGAAATTGCATGCCTTGGCTTTGTGCTTCTGCTGACACGTCTAGCTCCCCTCATTCATCTTAGCGGCATTTGCCACGTTATCTTCCTGTAGTTCCTTGGCAGTCCTCAACATCACATTGACGCCCGCCGCGAGCCCTAACAATGTAAACGGCACCAGAAACCATGGCATCGTGCCAAACAGCACATCAAGCCCGTATCCAATGCCAGTGCCGATACCAATACCGACAACCAGCTCGATGATCATCCGCCACGCATGCTGCGCTTGGCCGACCGTCGATAGCGTCTTGGGCTTTGGCTCGTGCAATTTCTTGGCCGCTGCAATCCGTTCACTCAGCTCGTTGAGCCGATTTGGGTCAGGCGCGTCGGACATGGCAAAAGCTTCCCTCAGACAGTTTTGCGGAACCTAGGCAGTGGAGCGCATTGAGTCAAGTTGTAACGACTCCAAAAACAACCCCGCCAAACACCTGTTTTATATGGATATTTTAAGACCCCGACCAGAAACAATGCCAGCTATCGCCCCCACCCTCACGTTTTTAAGCCGCCCAAACATATTCAACCAAATGGTTGATCTTGACGACAGCACGCCTCCACCCACCAAACCACCTCCGCAAAGCTCCAACAGTCAACCAAACGGTTGACTATTCGCCCCCCAATAGCTTACCCAACACATCATGGAAAACCGCCTAGACACCACCTTCGCAGCCCTTGGCGACCCAACACGGCGCGCCATCCTTGCGATGCTGCTCGAAGATGACATGGCCGTCACCGATGTGGCGGAACCCTTCGAAATGTCACTGGCCGCGATCTCCAAACACCTGATCATCCTGACCCGCGCCGGCCTGATCTCACAAGAAAAACGCGGTCGGGTAAAATGGTGCAAACTCGAACCCGACGCCCTGCGCGATGCCAGTATCTGGATGCAGGGGTTCGGCCAGTTTGAAGCGGTCAACCTAGATGCGTTCGAGCGTTTTCTAGAAGCAGAGCTGAACGGATAACTTGCCCACAGCGTCTATGCGCTCCGCGCGGGGGATATTTAAGAAAAGAAGAAGGCCACGCAGATTTCTAGGGCGGTAAATAAATTTGATTTAAATTAGCGCTTCTGCTTTTCCTAAATATCCCCGCCGGAGGCAACCAGCTGCCGCAAACACGCGCACAGATATCAGCTACAAACCAACCACAACGGCCCTGTTCAACCCTCGTCCTTTAGCAACATCCACAGCGCCACCACCGTCAGCCCAATCCCCGCCAAAACCAGCCCACGCGGCGCGCCATTGCCCAGCCCGATTTCCCACAAGATCACCCAGCTGGGCACCAGATAAGTGTAGGCCATCACCTTGGACGCTGGCAGACGCAAGGCCGAAAATTGCAGCAAAACAAAGGTGAACGAGCTGGCCGCGATCGAAACATAGGCCAGCGTGATCCAGACAATCGTCGGCAGTGCCATCCAATCGGTGGCCAGCACATCGCGCCACCCGTAAGCCAGCAAAATGACAAACCCCGCCACCAACACTCCGAAGCTGAACACTATTGCAGGCTCGCCGCGGTTCAGTTTTCGCACCATCGGGGTGTAGATCGCATGCATCACGCAGCCCCAGAAAAACACCGCCTCGCCGCTGCCAATCCGAAACTGCAACAGCGCTGCCAGATCGGCGCGAAAGATCACCCACAACGCCCCGATCACGCCAATTGACAGGGCCAATGCCATCCGTGCCGTGGTGATCTGGCGTAGCAACAGATATCCAAATCCTGCTGCCATCACCGGTGTCAAGGTGAACACCGCAGCGGTGCTGATCGGGCTGGCAGTTTTCAACCCCTCGAACATCAGCACAAAGTAAACGGCGAACAGCCCGCCCAGTACCAAATAGCGCCATGGCGCCGCGAAATCGCTGCGCTTGAAACCGGTCGTCAGCAACGCCACGCTGCCAATCAGCACCCCCGCAATCAAGAACCGAACGATGTTCAATGCGGCTGGCGCAATTTCATTCGCGGCCATTGATCCCAAGCTGAACGAGCCCGCAACCAGTGCCGAAAACAGCAGCATCGCCAGATGTTCGCGTTGATATCGCCTCATGCAACCGCCATTTCGGCCTTGAGAAATTTCAGGAAGCTCTGCACCTTGGCGGTGCGGTGCAAATCCACATGCGTCACCAGCCACAGCGGCGCGGCCCATTCCTCGCGCGATGGCAACACCTGCACAAATTCCGCGCGACAACGGGCGACCCGCTCCAACATAAATCCAAGCCCCGCGCCGGCCAGAATTGCCTGTTCCAAGCTGCGCTCGTCCGCCACCTTAAAAGTCACTTGTTTTGGCGCAATATTGTCCTTGAGCCACTGGTGAAAGGGCACGCGCGATTGTGGCTCGTCAAAACTGACAAAGCGGTGCCCCGCCAAATCAGCCTCGCCTTTGGGCATGCCATTCAGTGAAATGTAATCCTTAGAGGCATAAAGCGCGATACATTCGGTCGACAGTTTCTGCACCACATTGTCGGGCTGGTCCGGTGGCGAGCCCGCCCTGACTGCCACATGTGCTTCACCATATTCCAACCGAAACAGCCGCGGCGCGGTCAGATAGCGCACCGAAACATCTGGGTGTTCACGCTGGAACCGCACCAGTATCGGCGTCATCACATGCGAGAAGCTGGCCAGCGACGTCACCACCAAATCCCCGGTCACCGTATCACCCTGCCCCCGAATGCGGCCCGCCAATTGCGAAAACTGATCATCAGTGGCCTGCGCCACCCGCAACAGATCGGCCCCTGCCTCGGTCGGGGTATAACCACGGGCATGGCGCTGGAACAACCGCACCCCCATTTGTTCCTCGAGCGCATCAATATGCCGGATCACAGTGGCATGATGTACGCCCAATTCTTGGGCCGCGCCACTAACGGTGCCCGCCCGCGCCACATGATAGGCGGTGCGAATTTCATCCCAGTTTTCCATCACTCACTCCGATGCGATATGTGCGTTTCCGTATGTGCATTTTTCAACACGTCCTGTTCAGGTTCGCATATTGTGTTTAAAATTGCAAAGGTCATTCTAGGATTCAAGACACCCCCAAAAGGATAACCCAATGACCAACCATATTTTGCGCATCGACGCCTCTTTACGCCACACAGATTCGATCACCCGCGAGCTGCTGGACCGCATCACCGCCCGCTTTGACGACGCGACCATAACCACCCGCGACTTGGCCGCCGGTCTGCCGTTGATCGACGAAGCTTGGATCGGCGCCAACTTCACCGCCCCCGACGAGCGGACAGAAACCCAAAACACCGCACTGGCGTTTTCCGACAGCTTGATTGACGAGTTGGCCGCCGCCGACACGCTGCTTTTGGGCCTACCGATCTATAACTTCACCGTGCCAACCGCGTTCAAAGCTTGGATCGATCAAATCGCACGGGTTGGCCGGACCTTTCACTATACAGACACAAGGCCCGTCGGATT
>JPUR01000354.1 GCA_001321835.1 Marinosulfonomonas sp. PRT-SC04 | reverse complement strand
GGCAAAGCGTACGATCCGAAGATCCCGGCACGCCAGCCTAAAACGGAAGGGGCTTGGTCAAATCAAAAACTTAGTATCGATTACTGAAAGACCTGCATCCGTTGAGGATCGGGCCATTCCTGGGCACTGGGAAGGCGATTTAATTGGCGGCTCAAAAAACAGCTATATCGCGACGCTCGTAGAGCGGCATTCTCGGTATGTCATGCTGGTAAAAGTTGCCAACAAAGACACGGAAAGCGTGATCTCTTGATTGATTAAATCGTCGCAAAGGTTGCCTCGGGAACTCTATAAATCTCTAACT
>JPUR01000353.1 GCA_001321835.1 Marinosulfonomonas sp. PRT-SC04 | reverse complement strand
CTTCGGCTTGTCGCCTTGTGTCCCAACGGTTGCGCCAGATCAGCTCCGCCTTGATTGATTTAAAGAATGTCTCGACCATGGAATTGTCGTAACAATTACCTTTGCCACTCATGGAAACCTTGAAGCCATACTTTGACAGGCGTTGTTGATACTCATTGGAACAATATTGTGAGCCACGATCCGTATGGTGAATGCAGTCCTCCGGCGGTTGCCGTAACGCCACAGCCATATCCAGTGCTCTGATCGCTAAGTCACGCTTCATGCGATTACTGACAGCCCAGCCGATAACACGGCGGGAATACAGATCAAGAATAACGGCAAGGTAAAGCCAGCCTTCGCTCGTCCAGATATAAGATATGTCGCCGGCCCATTTCTGGTTCGGCGCATCAGCAGAGAAATCCTGATCCAGCAGGTTGGGAGCT
>JPUR01000352.1 GCA_001321835.1 Marinosulfonomonas sp. PRT-SC04 | reverse complement strand
ATAAGATACAACGCGAATTTCAACATCGGGGGCCGCAACGGTGATCACCGATGCAAGGCCACGCCCATCAATCACAGCGCCAGCCTCGCCATCAGGTCCACTCAAAGGCCCGACCAAAGTCAGCGGAATATCAATGACAATTGGTCCAAAATAAATTCCTTTGGACAGGCGGAGAACATCCCCCGCCTGTGCCGTTTTTAGTGCATTCACCAGCGCGTTTTCACCTGTGGTCACGCTGCGTTCAACCGCACCAGCCAAAGCCGGAACGAGCAGAGCAACCATCAAGAAAAAAACGCGCAACATGTGAAAACCTTTGTCGAAATTAGGTGTCGAATTAAGCTGGTTCAACCAACATCCGGCCGCGCATCTCCATGTGGAGCGCGTGACAGAACCATTGGCAATAGAACCAATGCACACCGGGACGATCTGCTGTGAAGGTCGCCGAAGCGGTTGCTTGTGGCGCGACTTCAAAACAGACGCCGTGATTACCAAGGGTGAAGCCGTGGGTCAGATCATCGATGTCATCAACGTTGGTGACATAGATGGTGACTTCGTCGCCCTGTTTCACAGTGAACTCTTCCATCGAGAACGTCGGTGCAGAAGAGGTCATGTAGACCCGCACTTTGTTGCCATCACGGATGATTTCGTCTGAACCTTCTTCCAGATCAACCCCATCAGCAGCGGCTTGAACGCGGGCATCTTCCCACATCGGATCATTGCGATCCCAGACATTGACCGGGTTCACAATATCGCGGCGCACGATGATACAGTCATGCGGTTCAGCAAAGGCTGGGCCGTCATGCACGATTTCAAGATTGCCGTTGGAAATGTCCAGCAACTGATCATTCTCAGGTTTCAGCGGGCCCACATTAAGGAACCGATCTTTTGAGAATTTGTTCAGTGTAACCAACCACTTGCCATCGGCTTCTTTGGTTTCACCCATCGAGGTGTGGTTGTGGCCAGGCTGATACATCACGTCAGTTTTCTGGATGATCGGATCAACATCTTCGCCATTATAAAGGCGAATTGCTTTGTCGATATCCCAATGCACGATTTGGCTGTCGAGGAACAAAGTGGTGTATGCCTCGCCTTTGCCATTGAACGCAGTGTGCAGCGGGCCAAGACCCAGCTGTGGTTCAGCAACAACAGCAGAACGTGGATCGGCCCCGTCAAACACGGCTTCGATTTTGTCCCACTGGATCACAGATACGGTTGGCGACAGTTTGCCGTTGATCATAACGTATTTGCCGTCTGGCGAGGAATTCACGCCGTGCGGGCTGTTGGGGATCGGAGTATAGGTGGTCAGTTTCGAGCCTTTTTTACCGTCCAGAACTTTTACACCATTGTAGATTTTGTATTCGCCAGCCTCAACAGCGGCCTCAATACGGGCAATGTTGAAAACAACAACATGGTCCATTTCGGCTTCCATCATGCCAACCAATTCGGTCGCACCTTCAGAGTTGTAGCTGGTCGACATGGCATATTTGCCCTGATAATCGCAATCGGTGTTATCAAGGTTGCCGGTCACAGTGATCTGCCAAGCGATTTCCATGGTGTCGCCATCATCGGCCGTAAAGATCGACACATAGGCTTCAACGTCATCCATGTTGGTGCCGTCATTCACCAGTGGCACGCGGTGCTCGCCGTTGGCAAAGACATAGCCGGTGCGCGGGAATTTCTGTTGGCGCAGATCGTGAATGTCCGATGGATTCGGGATTTCGATGATTTTATCGCATTTCATCACATCCAAACGCACGCGAGCAATCCGAGTGTTGGCTTTGTCGTTCATGAACAAATAGCGGCCATCATAGGTGCCATCGGTGAAGGACATATGCGGGTGATGCAAATCGCCATTGTCATAGGTCTTCATGCCGCGTTTGGCCAAGAATTCCTTAGTTTCAGGCATCAGACCTTCGGTCAAGATTTTAAGAGATTCATTGGTGCTGCCCCAACCGGTTGCCGAACAACGGTTGAACACGGGAATACGCATGAATTCACGCATGGATGGAACACCCATAATACGCAGCTCACCAGCTTGGCCAGAGGACCAGAAGCCGTAATATTCATCAAGTTCGCCTGGGCTAACTTCGGCCATACCCTTGGCTTCTGCGGTTGAGCCAAGCCCACCCGCCGCGATCAAAGTCCCGGCAGCAACGGCACCTTTTACGGGGCCACTGAACGACTACCGGCAGATGCCGGTAGGTTCCCGTTTGGAATGTAATTCCAG
>JPUR01000351.1 GCA_001321835.1 Marinosulfonomonas sp. PRT-SC04 | reverse complement strand
AAGACCAAAGCCGAGAAACCCGCCACTGGCTATAAGCTGACTGGCAACAAGATGTGGATCTCCAACAGCCCGATTGCCGATGTGTTCGTGATCTGGGCCAAATCCGACGCGCATGGCGGCAAGATTAAGGGCTTTGTGCTGGAAAAAGGCATGAAGGGTCTGTCGACGCCGAAGATTGGCGGCAAGCTGTCGTTGCGCGCATCGATTACTGGTGAAATCGTCATGGACGGCGTTGAAGTTGGCGAAGATGCACTGCTGCCGCATGTCGAGGGCCTAAAGGGGCCGTTTGGCTGTTTGAACCGTGCGCGTTACGGCATTGCGTGGGGTGTGCTGGGTGCGGCCGAGTTCTGCTGGCATTCTGCCCGTCAATATGGACTGGATCGCAAGCAGTTCAACAAACCACTGGCCGGCACCCAGCTGTTCCAGAAGAAACTGGCCGATATGCAGACCGAGATCACGCTGGGCCTACAGGCTGCCCTGCAAGTGGGACGGTTAATGGACAGCGCCCAAGCCGCCCCCGAGATGATCTCAATGATCAAGCGCAACAATTGCGGCAAGGCGCTGGATATTGCGCGGATGAGCCGTGACATGCATGGCGGCAACGGCATTTCCGAGGATTTCCAGATCATGCGCCATATGGTGAACTTGGAAACCGTCAACACCTATGAAGGCACCCATGATGTGCATGCGCTGATCTTGGGCCGCGCCCAAACCGGCCTGCAGGCGTTCTACTAAAGGTGACATAATATCGGTTGTGGCGCGGGTTCTGGTGCCACAACCAATTGGAGGGTGTTCAGAATTCCGTGTCACAGGGTTAGCCTAGATGTCGAGCACGTCG
>JPUR01000350.1 GCA_001321835.1 Marinosulfonomonas sp. PRT-SC04 | reverse complement strand
GACAGGCTGAGGGTGTACACCAGTGGGGATCGCAACCAGCCAAACTGGCCGCGTTTGGCGCGCCGATCCGCCACAAAAGCGATCAAAAATAGCGCCAGAACATAGGCCAGACACACCGCGATCAAAATATTGAACGACAGCATCAGCCCCCCAAATCCTGATCCGCGTCCAGGCTCTGATCCGCGTCAATCTGCTTCAAGCGGCGCGCATGCAACATCGCCATCACAATCAGCACGCTCCAGACTCCGAACAGGTACAGCACCCCGACCGATGTCAGCCGGCTGCCATCGCCCTCATCACCGCCCCACATCAGCGGCAAACACAGCGCCAAAAAACCAACGATCGGCAACAGGCGGGCCGCATCCACGGTGCGGCGCTGCCGATAAATTTCGCGCTCTAGAAACAGGGGTTCACGGCGATCATTCACGCCTGCACCAACTCCTGAATACAGGCCAGAACCTCTTTGTTGGAAAATGGCTTGGTCATGAACCGGCTGGCCCCCAAGCGTTCGGCCATCTCGCGGTCCTTGCTCTGGCCACGTGCGGTCAGCATCAGCACCGGCAAATCCTTGGTCGCTGTCGCCGCGCGCAAATCTTGCAACACATCAAACCCCGAGCGCCCCGGCAGCATCACATCCAGCACCACAACATCCGGTGCGTGGCGCTCAACCGCTTGCACGGCCGTGGTTCCCTCCGGATGGGTCGCCACAATCCAGCCATCCCGCTTCATAATGAAACTGATCGCCTCAATGATATTCGGCTCATCCTCAATCAAAAGAACTTTATTGCCCATCTGCCATACCCTCCCCAGGTGGCTCATTTGTCAGCGTGTCGCCACATCGCGTTTGCTGACTATCCATAAGTTAGAGGCTCATGTCAAAACCCATCACACGTAACACCCCATACAGACATCACCCGTCGCCCAGAAATGCCCTCCGTTTAGCAGCCTGACCCACCGCGGAAAATCCGTCAACGTTAACCGCCTCGGCTGAGTGGTTGATGCGGGACCGCCAGCTGGCAACAATGCAGGCAATAGTCGTATCCTTCAAAAGCTTGATCGCGCGCCCAACCTCATTTAGCGGCACATCAAACTGCCCCTGCATAATTTCACCTTTGCCCCCTAGGTTTGCCGGTGGCGCAAGGAATAACACGGGGCCGTGGTGCCATTCAAAGTCCAAAACTTGTTGCTCTGCCAGGGCAGACTAGCAGGATCATCGGCTAGATACATCCGTATATTTGTCTTACCAATCCGCCTCCTGCCTTTCGTTGGGGGAATGACAGAGGCGCCTCTACGTGACCAAAATGTAACTTATACCGGCGTCTCGCCGGCTTTTATTGTCAACGGGCATATTTTTTGTTAGAGCTACTTTTTATAATAGTCCCGTGCGCAAAGTACGGGCGTTAATTGAGGAGCTGCGGTAACAATGAGAGCGGGTTTTGCGATCATTTGTTCTGTAGCCGCGTGAGGCAGTATAATGGTAGTTAGTAAAAATGCCGCATTTTGTGCGGAGCTGGAACAGCTCTGTGGCGCGCCCGTGGAAAAAACGGACCGCGCGTTGGCCGAGACTGATCTTGGCCGCGGAGCCGTGAAGTACAAGCTGACGTCGGCTGGCTTTCAGTCCCTGTATAAAGCACTGGCAAACGAGGAGGCCAAGCGAACCGGGCCTAGGATGTAGCCCATGGCACAGTATACAGTTACAGCGTTCAAGTGGAGCGGCACTGGCTATAATGCACAGTACAACACGTCCTACTCTGCGACGATTGACGACAATGATGCGGCGTATCAGGGCAATGGAGACGGCAGCGAAACCATCAGCATCAACGGCGGCACCTTCGGTACGACTTCGGGTACGCCCTTTGCTATTGATATTGCCTTTACGGATGTCGGCGGCAACTCGCATGTCGAAACCTTCTATTTCTTTCGTACAAGCGGCAGTTGGTATTTTGTACCGGGACCGGGATCAGACTTTACCGTCGGCGCAACCCTTGGCTCCTATCAAAGCCACACGAGTGGCTGGAACTATTCAGATATCACCTGCTTTGTTCGAGGCACATTAATCGAGACCGCCCATGGCCCTGTTCCTGTGGAAAATCTGCAAGCGGGCCATAGCATTTTAACTGCAGATAGCGGCTACAAAACATTACGCATTGCGATGAGCCGCGATTTAAGCGTTGAAGAAGTCGGCCAAAACGCCAACCTGAGGCCGATACGCATCACCGCTGGCGCGCTGGGAAATGGCTTGCCTGAACGCGACCTGTTGGTATCGCGACAGCACCGCATGCTCGTGTCTTCAAAGATTTCTGAGCGCATGTTTGGCAAAGCTGAGGTGTTAATTGCGGCCATTCGGCTCACAGAGTTGCCCGGTGTTTTCATTGAACAAGATCCCATTGCTGTCGAATATTTCCACCTGCTGTTTGATAAACATGAGATAATCTTTGCCGAAGGCGCGCCAACCGAAAGCCTATATACTGGTGCAGAAGCCCTCAAATCGCTGACGCCAGAAGCGCGTGAGGAGATCGCGTTGTTGTTCCCAAATCTGCTCGACACAAGCAGTCCAACACAGCCAGCGTACCTTATCCCAAATAGAAAGCAGCAGAAACAGCTTGTCGCCCGCCATCAGAAAAACAACAAAGCCATCCTAGGGGATTTCGAGAAAACTTTCGCCTAGGCTCGTAAACGCGGTCAGCCTAGGCGGCAGAGAAAACCATCTAAATGGGTGCGTCGCGCCTCCGCCCCCTATGACGCCTCCAGTGACAGGATCGAGGCCTCGCGTCGGGCAGCACACCCTTGACGTGAACAAATCCGGCAACTGCTGCCAATCGGCTGTGCTGTCAGTGCCGCCAAGGATGATCCGGCCGGCAAGCGGCTTTCGGGCATAATCAACATTGTCGCCTCGACAATATGCACCCCGTCAAATCCAGCGGGGCTGCGGATTTCAGCGACGGCATAGACCAAAAACCGCGGCATATCGCGACCAACCTGTTCGACCACGGTTCGGCTCGGCATTTGCGGGCGCAACAACGCCTGATACAGCGGCCACAGCGGACAACCAGAGCCAAGCCGCGGCACAGTGAAGCCGTCAATCGGTTTGCGAAACGTCACGGTGCCGGAGCCATCACAGACCACCAGCCCAACCGGCTCTTGGCCCGTCTCGACAGGTAGGGTTGCGATGCGCCGCAACACCGCCGCCACCCCAACATCAAATTCTGCCGCCAGCTCAACAGGATCAAGACCGCCTTGCAGCGCATGAACAAAGCCAGCCAACGGCATCTGCGCGGCATCCCTTCGGTAGCGATCAACGTACTCCGCCACCCCCCCCTCGACCCCGACATCATCATCTTCAATACAGCCCCCAGCCCCAGCCTCAACTCCAACCTCAATCTCGGCCAGATGATACTGCCGCGCCGCCAAAAAGCTGTCCAGAACCTCGACCGAAGTGCCGGTGATCGCATCCGCATCGCCCGCCGCATCCAAATGTGACACCAGCGCACCGGCCCCATCCGCCAAACGCTTGGCATCTTCCAGCAGGTTACGCTGGAACCGCGCCTGCCATTCCGGCTCAATCACATCGCCGCCAGCCAAAATCGACGCGGTCGAACGGATCGAGGCCGCCGTCGACAGCACCTCATGCAAGGAGGTCGACAAAAACGGATCATGTGTCAAACGATCGGTCAATGTCGCCACCGTATGTTCCAGCTGCGCGATCCGGTCGTGCTGGGTGGCCAACACCCCGGCCCAGCCCGGATACCGGCCCGCAAACTCGTCAACCCGCGCCACTTCGCCGGCATCTGCCTGACTTGCGGCATCTATCAAAGTGATGATCAGCGCGGCTTCCACGCCTTCCGCGAGAACCGCCATATCCACGCTCAATTCCTGAGCGAGATCCAACAGCAATTTCCCGCCGATTCTGCGCTTATTGTGCTCGATCAAGTTTAGGTAGGCCGGAGAAATACCGACTTTTTGCGCCAAACCCGACTGTTTCAACCCAATTTCCAATCGTTTTGCGCGAATTCGACTGCCGGTAAGTTCAAGTCGTGGCATTGATATTTCCTTAACTTCTCAAAGGGTTCACGGGCGTGATCGATAATTAATTTACAAGTAACAATTGATACGTGTTTATTTATTTACAATAATATTGTTTTATTCAAGGTAGTTGTTGCGAAATTTACGAAACGTCCCAAACTAAGGGACATCCTTGTAAAGGGATATGACGGCGCGAGGAGGTGCTGTCGCTAACTCGGGAATTACCCCGAAACGGGAGGAACTATATGTCCAACTCTAAACTTACAGGCCCCAAACTGACACGGCGCGGCTTGATCAAATCCGGTGCCACAGTCGGCGCAGGTCTGGCAATGCCAACCCTGTTCACCAGCAACGTCTGGGCGGCCAGCCACGGCGGCTATACAAATGCACCAAGCAACGGGGTTGTCACCCTTGGTTTCAACGTCCCACAATCCGGCCCCTACGCGGATGAGGGTGCAGATGAGCTGCGCGCCTATGAGCTGGCTGTTGAGCACCTGAACGGTGGCGGCGATGGCGGCATGATGGCGACCTTCAGCTCCAAATCGCTGGACGGCACCGGCATCCTTGGCAACAAGGTGCAATTCGTCACCGGCGACACCCAAACCAAATCCGATGCCGCACGCGCATCCGCAAAATCAATGATCGAAAAAGATGGCGCCGTGATGATCACGGGTGGCTCGTCTTCCGGTGTGGCGATTGCGGTTCAAGGTCTGTGCCAAGAAGCTGGCGTGATCTTTATGGCCGGTTTGACCCACTCGAATGATACCACGGGTAAAGACAAAAAAGCCAATGGTTTCCGTCACTTCTTTAACGCATACATGTCTGCCGCTGCGCTGGCACCTGTGTTGAAAGAGCTGTATGGCGAAGACCGCAAGGCCTATCATCTGACCGCCGATTACACGTGGGGCTGGACCCAAGAAGCCTCGATCAAAGCGGCGACCGAAGCGGTTGGTTGGGAAACCATCAACACCGTGCTGACCCCGCTGGCGACCACTGACTTCTCGTCTTATGTCGCACCGGTTCTGAACTCGGGCGCTGATATCCTGATCCTGAACCACTACGGCGGCAACATGGTCAACTCACTGACCGCAGCTGTCGAATTCGGGTTGCGCGCCAAAGAAGTGAACGGCAAAAACTTTGAGATCGTTGTGCCGCTGTACTCGCGTTTGATGGCCAAAGGTGCTGGCGAAAACGTCAAAGGCATTCTTGGATCCACCAACTGGCATTGGTCGCTGCAAGATGCAGGCTCCAAAGCCTTCGTTAAATCCTTTGGCACCAAATACGGCTTCCCACCCTCGCAGGCGGCGCACACTGTGTATTGCCAAACCTTGCTGTATGCCGATGCCTGTCAGCGCGCTGGCACCCACAACCCATGTGCGGTTGCTGAAGCGCTTGAAGGTTTTGACTTTGATGGTCTGGGCAATGGTCCAACGCACTACCGTGCCGAAGATCACCAGTGCTTCAAAGACGTGCTGGTTGTGAAGGGTAAAGAAAACCCAGACAACGAGTTTGACCTTTTGGAAGTTGTGCAAGTGACACCACGTGCGCAGGTCGAATATGCCGTTGATCACGAAATGTTTGCCGGTGGCGAACTGGGTGAATGTAACCCAGGGGCATGATGCCCGACGTGCCTGAAGCATGGCGTGCCTAAGGTGCAACATGCCTAAGCGAGTTTCGGGCAACATCCTGAGACAGCTTTAAAATATCTGGTCGCGCTGAACATCGTGCGACCGGAACACTCAAGTTACATCCAGACCAACAAGCACATGATAATCGGGCGGGAACGATGGACCAGATATTACTTCAAGTTTTAAACGGGCTAGACAAAGGCAGCGCCTATGCGCTGATTGCTCTTGGCCTGACATTGATTTTCGGCACCCTTGGCGTGGTCAACTTTGCCCATGGTGCTTTGTTTATGATCGGCGCATTTTGCGCGGTCACATTGCAAAAAATCCTCAACATATCTTCGGTGACGTTGGACCCGATCAAGACCGATTTCCTTGGAAATCCGGCCAAGATCAGAACGCCTTATGTCGAAACCTGGTTCGGGCCTGAAATGGGCGCCGCGCTGATTGATTGGTCGGTGCCGCTGGCGGTCCTGTTTTCGATCCCGATCATGGTTGCGGTTGGCTTCATCATGGAGCGTGGCTTGATCAAGCATTTCTACCACCGCCCCCATGCCGACCAAATCCTTGTGACCTTTGGTCTGGCGATCGTTTTGCAAGAAGTCATCAAACAGTTTTACGGCGCCAACCCGATTCCGACCCCCGCCCCCGATGTCTTCAAAGGCTCTTATGATTTCGGCGTGTTGATCGGATTTAAGGCCGGTGCGATTATCTACCCTTATTGGCGGATCGTTTATTTCGCCTTCTCGTTGCTGATCATCAGCGGCATCTTTGCCTTCCTGCGTTTCACCACCTTTGGCATGGTGGTGCGGGCCGGAATGGCGGACCGCGAAACCGTTGGCCTGCTGGGCATCAACATCGACAAACGCTTTACCATCATGTTCGGCATTGCGGCTGCGGTCGCCGGTGTGGCCGGTGTGATGTATGCGCCAATTAACTCGCCGAATTATCATATGGGCATGGATTTTCTGGTCCTCAGCTTTGTTGTTGTGGTTGTGGGCGGCATGGGTTCCTTACCTGGCGCTGTGCTGGCCGGCTTTATGCTTGGCATCCTCGAGAGCTTTGCCTCAATGAACGAGATCAAGCAGTTCCTGCCTGGCATCGACCAAATTATCATTTACCTGACAGCCATCGTTATCTTGTTGGTCCGCCCGCGCGGATTGATGGGCAAACGCGGCGTGATGGAGGAATAGACCATGCTTGGACTAAACAAACGCGACACCACCTTCCTGCTGATCGTGATCCTGATGACGGCATTCACCCCGTTCCTGATGCAGCCCTTTGCTCAGGGCAGCGCCTTGGCGCAATTCAACGGCGGCTACCCTGACCTGATGCAGCGGGTGGCGATTTTTGGCATCTTTGCCATCGGCTTTAACATCCTGTTTGGCTTGACCGGATATCTTTCCTTTGGCCACGCCGCTTTTCTGGGGGTCGGCAGTTATTCTGCGGTCTGGATGTTCAAACTGCTGTCGATGAACATCATTCCCGGCATCATTCTGGCGGTGATCATGTCTGGTATTTTCGCCCTGCTGATCGGCTATATATCCTTGCGACGCTCGGGGATTTATTTCTCGATCCTGACACTGGCCTTTGCCCAAATGAGCTACAATTTAGCCTATTCGGTGCTGACCCCGCTGACCAATGGCGAAACCGGTTTGCAAATCCGGCTCGATGATGCGCGGGTGCTGGATGGCGAAGGGGCCTCAAAATACACCAACCTGTTCGGCCTTAACATGAGCAGCTCCTATAAGCTGGAATTGGGCAATCACCTGTTCACCTTTAACGTCGGCTATTACGTCTGCGCGGTGATCGCGATTATCGCTTTCTACATCTCACTGCGGATCTTTCGCTCGCCGTTTGGCATGATGCTGCGGGCGGTGAAATCCAACCAGCAGCGCATGTCGTATACCGGCCTGAACCCCCGCCCCTATACCTTGGCGGCCTTCGTGATCTCGGGCATGTATGCCGGCTTGGCTGGCGGTTTACTGGCCTCGATGGACCCACTTGCGGGGGCTGAGCGGATGCAATGGACGGTTGGCGGCGAGGTGGTGATTATGACCATCCTTGGCGGGGCTGGCACGCTGCTTGGTCCGGTTCTGGGCGCTGGCGCCATCAAATACCTTGAGAACATCTTCTCCAAAATCAACGAAACCGTGCTGCATGGCTGGTTCTCCTTCATGCCTGATGGCATGGAAGATTTCGTGGTCGGCGTCTTCGCAGTGTTCACCGGCAAAGGCTGGCACTTGACGCTTGGCTTGCTGTTCATGCTGGTCGTCACGTTCCTACCCGGCGGTCTGGTCGAAGGTGGTCAGCGCATTGCGGCCAAATTCAAACGCAAAGCCAAAGGCGGCGACAGCGACGGCGATGACAAAGAACACCACCCCAAACCAGCCCCACATGTGGCAGAGTAAGGAGAAACGATAATGGGTATCCTTGAAGTCAAAAATATCAACAAACGCTTTGGTGGATTGCAGGCCTTGGACGATGTGAACCTGTCGATTCAGGAAAACACCGTGCATGCGATTATCGGTCCCAACGGGGCGGGCAAATCCACCCTGCTGAACGTGCTGGTCGGCAAACTGATCCCTGACACCGGATCGGTGATGTTTGACGGCCAATCGGTGCTGGGGCGTAAACCGCATGAGATCAATCAGATGGGCATTTCACGGGTGTTTCAAACGCCCGAGATTTTCGGCGACCTGACGGTACTGGAAAACGTGATGATCCCGTGTTTCGCACGCCGCGACGGGCCCTTTCGGATGCACGCTTTTGAAACCGTCGAGCAAGAGGTCGACATCATCAGCGAGGCCAAACACATGTTGGACGATGTCGACATGATGGGCAAAATCGACATGCAAGCCTCCGCACTGTCGCGCGGTGATAAACGCCGCCTCGAAATGGCTATGTGTCTGGTGCAACAGCCAAAATTGCTGCTGCTGGACGAGCCAACGGCCGGTATGGCGCGGGCTGACACCAACAACACCATTGAGTTGCTAAAGCACATCAAAGCCACCCGCGACATCACCATGGTGATCATTGAGCACGACATGAATGTGGTGTTTTCCCTGGCCGAACGCATCACTGTTCTGGCCCAAGGCGCCCCGCTGGTTGAAGACACCCCAGACAACATCAAAGGCCACCCCAAGGTACGCGAAGCCTACCTTGGGGTGCAGGCTGTCGAATAGATCAGGAATAAATCATGAGCCAAAAAGCATCAACCGCCTCTGCCCCCGCCTATTTTTCAGTCTGGGATCTGCATGCCTACTACGGCGAAAGCTACATCGTTCAGGGCGTGTCTTTTAACGTCCACGAGGGTGAAATTCTGGCCCTTTTAGGCCGCAATGGGGCGGGCAAAACCTCGACCCTGCGCGCCATTGCAAGGCTGGACCAGCCCGCCATCACCTTTGGTGAAGTCTGGCTGGATCACCAACCGCTGCACGAGATGAAAGCCTATCAGGCCGCACAGGCCGGCGTGTCGCTGGTGCCTGAAGATCGGCGCATCATTGCTGGTTTGACGGTTGAGGAAAACCTGCAACTGGCCCAAATTGTTGAACCGGTCGGCTGGTCGCTGGACCGTCTGTACGAATTGTTCCCCCGCCTCAAAGAGCGGCGCAAACAAGAAGGCGTCACCCTATCCGGCGGCGAGCAGCAAATGCTGGCGATCGCGCGTGCGCTGGCCCGCGATATCAAAGTGCTGCTGCTGGATGAGCCCTACGAGGGCCTTGCCCCGGTGATCGTTGACGAGATCGAAAAAACCCTGAATCTGATCAAGGAACAAGGCATCACCACGGTGATCGTCGAGCAAAATGCCAAGCGCGCCTTGGCATTGGCAGATCGCGCCGTTATCCTTGATATCGGGCAGGTTGTTTTTGACGGACTGGCCAGCGAAGTGCTTGATAACGCAGAACTTCGCGCCGAATATCTGGCGATCTAGCCAACAACGCCCCAGCAACACGCCCACCGCGCCATCCGGAGATTTGAAATGACCGACAAGATGTACCCCGCCTCGCCTGAATTTATCGCCAATTCCCACGTCGATACAGCCAAATACAACGAGATGTATAAGGCCTCGATTGAGGATCCCGACACGTTCTGGGGCGAAGAGGGCAAGCGCCTTGACTGGATCAAGCCTTATACCAAGGTGAAAAACACCAATTTCAAACTGGGCGAGGTCGACATCAAATGGTTCGAGGATGGCACCCTGAACGTCTCGGTCAACTGTATCGACCGGCATCTGGCCACCCGAGGCGAGCAAACCGCGATTATTTTTGAGCCTGATGATCCCAAAACACCGGCTCGGCACATCACCTACAACGAGCTGCACGACAAGGTGAACCGGATGGCCAATGTGCTGCTCTCGCAAGGTGTGATGCGCGGCGAGCGGGTGATTATCTATATGCCGATGATCCCCGAAGCCGCCTACGCCATGCTGGCTTGTGCGCGCATTGGTGCGATCCACTCAATTGTTTTTGCAGGCTTTTCGGCCGATGCGCTGGCCAACCGGATCAATGATTGTCAGGCCAAAGTTCTGATCACCGCCGATGAGGCCCCACGCAGCGGGCGCAAAACCGCGCTGAAATCCAACGCCGATGCGGCCCTGCTGCACTGCTCTGACAAAGTGCGCTGTCTGGTGGTCAAACACACCGGCGGCCAAACCACATGGATCCAAGACCGCGACGTTGACGTTTTGGCCCTGATGAAAACCGCCAGCCCCGACTGCCCGCCACGTGAAATGAACGCCGAAGATCCGCTGTTCATTCTCTACACCTCAGGCTCGACCGGCAAACCAAAAGGCGTGCAACATTCCTCGGGCGGCTATCTGGTCTATGCGGCAATGACCCACCAATACACCTTCGATTACCACGATGGCGATGTGTTCTGGTGCACGGCCGATGTGGGCTGGGTCACCGGCCACAGTTATATCATTTACGGACCACTCGCCAATGGCGCCACCACCTTGATGTTTGAGGGCGTGCCAACCTACCCTGACGCCTCACGCTTTTGGCAAGTGATTGAAAAACATAAAGTAAATCAATTCTACACCGCCCCAACCGCCCTTCGTGCTTTGATGGCATATGGCAATGATCCGGTCACATCTTGCGATTTATCATCGCTGAAACTGCTGGGCACGGTTGGTGAGCCGATCAATCCAGAGGCTTGGAATTGGTACAATGACATCATCGGAAAGGGCAAATTGCCCATCGTTGACACCTGGTGGCAGACCGAAACCGGCGGCCACATGTTGACCCCACTGCCTGGTGCGACCCCCACCAAACCTGGCTCGGCAACGCTGCCATTCTTTGGCGTCAAACCTGTATTGCTCGACGCCACAACCGGCGCAGAAATCACCGATATTGAAGGCGAAGGCATCTTGGCAATCGCCGACAGCTGGCCCGGCCAAATGCGCACGATTTACGGCGATCATGAACGGTTCGAGAAAACATATTTCTCGGACTATAAAGGCTACTTCTTCTCCGGCGATGGTTGCCGGCGCGACGCTGATGGGTATTACTGGATCACCGGCCGCGTTGACGATGTGATCAACGTCTCGGGCCACCGCATGGGCACGGCCGAAGTTGAATCCGCGCTGGTCGCCCATAAAGCTGTGGCCGAGGCCGCCGTGGTTGGCTATCCGCACCACATCAAAGGCCAAGGCATTTACGCCTATGTGACTTTGATGAACGGGGTTGAACCCACCGATGAGCTGCGCAAAGATTTGGAAAAGTGGGTTCGCACTGAAATTGGCCCAATTGCCAAACCCGACCTGATCCAATGGGCCCCGGGCCTGCCCAAAACCCGCTCCGGCAAAATCATGCGCCGGATCCTGCGTAAAATCGCCGAAAACGATTGCGATGCATTGGGCGACACCTCGACCCTGTCCGACCCAAGCGTGGTCGACGAGCTGATCAAAAACCGGATGAACAAAGCCTAACGCAGGCCTATTTTTTATAATCTTAACGCCGCAATCTGGGAAAACCAACTTGCGGCGTTGGCGTTTATATCATCTGAAACGCCCAGCGGATCACCGCCTCGATCCCGAACAGCGCCATAACCACCGGTGCGCCGACAACGATTCCCACTTTGACAAACCCGTGAAAATCCGGCTTGGCCGATGTTGCAACCCCCCCCATAACCGTTTGTTTTTCTTCTATACTCATCCAATTTCCCGTATAAATAACCAGCGGCGCCATTCACCAACCGTATCTCTTCAAGTCATATTTCATCCCCCTATTAACCTTGATTTAGGTTTTTAATGCGTTAACGGGGGTATGGAAATTTCTTGGAATCAATGTGGGTAGGCCGGTTGGGAGTATTTGTGCAACCGCGCCCGTGCCCCGATGCAACAACGCTGGGATTACGGCGCCACCCTCACCGCGCTTGGCGGTCGGGTGATCCGCGCCGTGATCCATCAAAATGGCGAACCGGTGGCGCTGTGCCAATCCATTTGTCGTCGCTTTGCAGACCTCGCTCGCCACCCGTGGCCCGCTGTGGCTGACCGATTGTGACCGCACCGCCGTTTTGGCGCTGATCCGGCGCACATCGCCCCTGCCGCATCCGCGCGCGCAGCTGTTCACCACCAAAAATTCTGCCCTCCGTCTGATCCCGCTGATGACCACCACCAGCAATGCGCAAATTGATCTGCCGGTTGACATGACATCGCTGCACGGCAAATGGCGCAACAGCCTGAAAAAAGCGCAAAATAGCGGATTACGTGTGCGCCATATCGCCTGCTCTGCTAAATCTCTGCAAGGGTTGTTGGCAATGGATCGGCACCAGCAAGTCGCAAAAGCCTACCGGGCTCTGCCCGCCCAATTCAGCCTAAAATGGCAGGAAATTGCCCCGAACGATCTGCGGCTGATCACCGTCAGTCAGGCCGGAAAAACCATCGCCTCGGCCCTGTTTATCCGACATGGCAACACCGCCACCTATCACATTGCCCATACCACCGATGCTGGACGCAAAGTATCGGCGGGGCGTTTGGCGCTTTGGCGCGCCTTCACAGATTTTTCAGCCCAAGGCCTGTGCCAGATCGACCTTAGGCTGATCGACACGCTGAATGCGGCTGGCCTCGCCCGTTTCAAGCTTGGCACCGGCGCCACATTACACCGCAACGGCGCACTCGTTTTGGCCTTATAGCACATGAAAAACGGCGAGGCCCGCAAAAGGCCCCGCCGCAAATCTCGCTCACAAGATCACGCTTGATTACTTCAGCGCAAGATCCGTAACCACGGATGTCCAAGCCCCTTCAGGCATTTTGGAAATCACCGGATCAGAACCGCCGCCCATCAGGGTTGCAACCGTGCGCTCATAATCAGCCACATCCAGCGCCCCGTTGGAACCGGCTGTCAGCTTGGCAATTTCGCCCATCATCCGGATCTGGTGCTTCTCGGTCTGCGCACCAGTTTCATCAGCTTCCAACACGATCATCGCCGCCTTGGTTGGGTTCTCTTCAGCCCACTTCCAGCCCTTCATTGATGCGCGAACGAACCGTGCCAGTTTGTCAACTTCGGCCGGATCATCCAGCTTGTCTTCCAGAACATAGAGACCATCCTCAAGCGTCGCCACACCTTGATCCTCGTATTTGAAGGTAATCAAATCGTCAGCGCCAATACCGGCATCAATGATCTGCCAATATTCATTATAGGTCATCGTCGATACGCAAGCAGCCTGACCTTGCAGGATAGGATCAACGTTAAAGCCTTGCTTTAGAACGGTAACGCCGTCACCACCATCGGTGCTCAGGCCCAGCTTGCCCATCCATGACAGGAACGGATACTCGTTGCCATAGAACCAAACGCCCAGCGTTTTACCGGCAAAATCAGCTGGCGTTTCAATGCCAGTGTCCTTGCGACAGGTCAGCATCATGCCCGAAGTTTTGAACGGTTGCGCGATGTTCACCAGCGGCAAACCACCTTCACGCGCGGCCAATGCCGACGGCATCCAATCAACCACAACATCAGCGCCGCCACCGGCGATCACCTGTGCAGGCGCCACATCAGGGCCACCGGCGTTGATGGTCACGTTCAGGTCTTCGTCGCTATAAAACCCGTTTTCCAGTGCCACATAGTAGCCCGCAAACTGCGCCTGCGTGACCCATTTCAATTGCAGCGTCATATCGTCAGCCGCTTGTGCCAAACCGGCCGCAAATGTGATGGCTCCGATCACTGTCGTTGCTAATAGTTTTTTCATCTTGGTCTTCTCCCTGGTTGTTATACGTTTTTAGTTTCGCTTAACCTCGTTGTGAGGGGTGCCAGAATGTGACCCCCTTTTCTATCATTGCAATCGTTCCATAGAACGCTGATCCCGCCAGTGCTGCAACTGTAATTTCGGCCCAGACCATATCCAGCCCCAATCGGCCCACTTCGACCGAAATCCGAAAGCCCATACCAACGGTAGGCGAGCCGAAAAATTCTGCCACAATCGCCCCGATCAAGGCCAATGTGGTGGCAATTTTCAGCCCGTTGAAGATGGCCGGCATCGCGGCTGGCAGGCGCAGTTTGAACAGCGTGTTCCAATACCCGCCCGCATAAGTCCGCATCAAATCGCGCTGCATACTGTCCGTCGCGGCCAGCCCCTGCACGGTGTTCACCAGCATCGGGAAGAACACCATCACCACCACGACGGCGGATTTTGAATGCCAGTCAAACCCGAACCACATCACCAGAATTGGGGCGGTGCCAATGATCGGTAGTGCTGCGATAAAGTTACCAACCGGCAGCAATCCACGTTGCAAAAACGGCGAGCGATCAATCAGGATCGCCGTCAAAATCGCCGCGCTACAGCCGATGATATAGCCGCTCAACGCGCCCTTAACGAAGGTCTGCACAAAATCTCTCCAGAGGATCGGCAGAAAATCCATGATCCGTGCGCCAATCATCGAGGGCGGTGGCAAAATCACTTTGGGCACTTCAAGACCGTGCACCAGCCCCTCCCAAACCACCAAAATGGTGATGCCGAAAATCGCTGGCACCGCCAATTTCACGGCACGGGTTTTATGCCACGCCGAATTGGCCAGCCAGACATTCAGAAAATAGGCCGCCAGCCAAAAGACAAAAATTCCAATCATCCAACTCATGGCGCCATCCCCATTTTCCGCAGACTACGCCGCTCGATCCAGCCGATCATCGCCACCAATGTTGCCGCCATCGCCGCAGCCGCAAACAGGGCCGACCAGATTTGAATGGTCTGGCCGTAATAGCTGCCGGTCAGCATCCGTGCGCCAAGCCCGCGCAATGGCACCGCCGATAATTCTGACACAATCGCGCCAACCAAGGCCGCCGCCATGCCGATTTTCAGCGAAGTAAACAAGTAGGGTGCCGAGCTTGGCAACCGCAGCGCCCAGAAGGTGCGCGACTTACCAGCGTTGTAGGTTTTTAACAAATCGAGCTGCATATGGTCGGGGCTGCGCAAGCCTTTGACCATGCCCACCACCACCGGGAAAAACGACAGATATGCCGCGATCACCGCTTTGGGCAGGATGCCTTTCATGAAGGCCGGTTGATAGCCAAACAACGCGGTGGCGGTTTCTTTGCCCAATAAATCCGTGGCCCCAACCGTGGACATCACCACCACGATCATCGGCGCAATCGCCAAAATCGGAATGGTTTGCGAGGCAATCGCCCACGGCATCACCCCCATATCCATAGCGCGATTGTGCACGATACCAACCGCCAGTAAAACCCCCAGACCAGTGCCAAACACAAAGCCCAACAAGGTCGCCGACAGGGTGATCCAGCCGTGAAACACCAGTGAGCGCTTGGAGGTGACATTTTTCAGCACAGTGGTGCGGTACAGTTCGGCCACCACCTGATGCGGGGCGGGCAGAACTGGACGGTCCTGCGCCCAAGTGTCCGCAACCATTTCAGTGAAACTGACCTCGACACCGGCACGTCCAGCCTGATCATAGGTCCATTTCTTATTCATACCAACCGAAGCCGCATACCAGACCAACATGATCACAGCGACGACGGTGGCGATTGGAAACAACGATCTAATCATCATATGCATGCCCCGCGCGCAGACCTTCACGCACCCGATGCGCGATATCATGAAACTCTTGCGTGTCACGAATATCCAGCGGGCGCTCGCGTGGCAAAGTGCTCTCGATTATATCGGCAATCTGGCCGGGTCGCGGGCTCATCACCACGATCTTGGTCGACAGATACACCGCCTCGGGGATCGAGTGGGTGACAAATGCAATGGTCTTGTTGGTGCGCGCCCACAGCTCTAGCAATTGCTCGTTCAGATGGTCACGCACAATCTCGTCCAGCGCCCCGAATGGCTCGTCCATCAGCAGAATATCCGCGTCAAACGCAAGGGCGCGAGCAATACTGGCGCGCTGCTGCATACCGCCGGATAATTGCCACGGAAATTTTTTGCCAAAGCCGCGCAGATCAACCAGATCTAGCACATGATTGACTTGCTTTTCCTGCTCTTCTTTACTGTAGCCCATAATTTCCAGCGGCAGCTTGATATTGCCACGGATCGTGCGCCACGGATACAGACCTGCCGCCTGAAAAACGTAACCATAAGCGCGCTTTTTACGGGCCTCATCTGCGGTCATTCCGTTCACGGTCATGGTGCCGCCGGTTGGCATTTCTAGGGCCGCGATTGTTCGCAGCAAGGTGGTTTTCCCACAGCCAGACGGCCCGATAAAACTGACAAAATCGCCTTTGTGTATCTCTAGGTTGATCCCCTTTAACGCCTGCACATCCCCGTCATTGGTGGGGAACACAAGGTCAAGGTTTTCTGCCTTGATAACAACTTCTGGATTTGTATCTTTCACGTCGATTATATCCCTGCCGGTATGTTCATTGGATCACGTTTCACCATCCGAGGGCTGTTCAAAGCCTTCCATTTCGACAGTGATTTCTGCGCCGAGGAGAACGCCGGACGAGGCACAAAACGCCCGCGGCCCGGCTGTGGTTGGCTGTTTTGGCCCCACGCCCAGATCACCTCACCGCGTGACAGAGTATAGCGGCTTTGCGCCTTGACTTCAAAGCCCTCAAACACGTTGTAATCCAGCACCGAATGGTGGTTGGATTGCGAAATGGTTTTGGAAATTTTTGGATCCCAAACCACGATATCCGCATCAGCGCCTTCAACAATCGCACCCTTTTTCGGATATATATTCAGTATCTTAGCAACGTTTGTTGAGGTAACCGCGACAAACTCATTCGGCGTCAAACGACCGGTTTCAACCCCTTCAGTCCACAGCACCGCCAGACGCTCCTCAAGACCATTCGAGCCATTCGGGATCAGTCGGAAGTCATCAATTCCAGCGCGTTTCTGCTCGGTGTTAAAGGCCGCATGATCAGTCGCCACCACTTGCAATGACCCCGATTGCAAACCGGCCCAAAGACTGGCCTGATGTTCTTTATTACGAAACGGCGGCGACATCACACGGCGCGCAGCATAGTCCCAATCGGTATTGAAATAGACACTCTCGTCTAGCGTCAAAAACTGAATCAATGGCTCACCATAAATCCGCATGCTTTTTTGACGGGCCCGCCGAATTGCCTCATGCGCCTGCTCGCAAGAGACATGCACAATATACAGCGGCACGCCGGCTGCATCGGCAATGGTGATGGCGCGGTTGGCAGCTTCACCCTCCAATTCTGGCGGCCTTGAATAGGCATGACCCTCGGGGCCAGTGATGCCCTCTTCCATGTATTTTCGTTGCAGAATATCGACCAAATCGCCGTTTTCCGCATGCACCATCGGCAAGGCACCCAACTCGCCGCAGCGCTTGAAGGATGCATACATTTCTTCGTCATCGACCATCAACGCGCCCTTGTAGGCCATGAAGTGCTTAAACGAATTCACCCCCATTTTGACCGCGTCTTCCATCTCGCGGTGGATGTCTTCGTTCCACCCCGTGATGGCCATATGATAGCCAATGTCGGTACAGATTTGCGGGGCTGATTTGCGGTGCCACTCATTAATGGCATTCTTGATGCTACCATCCGCGCCGGGCAGGCAGAAATCGATCAACATCGTGGTGCCACCAGCCGCCGCTGCCCAAGTGCCAGACTCGAATGTTTCGGCCGCCGTGGTGCCCATGAACGGCATTTCCAAATGGGTGTGCGGATCAATGCCGCCGGGGATCACATAGGCGCCCTCGGCGTCGATATATTCGTCACCCTTCAGGTTTTCACCGATCTGTTTGATCACCTCGCCCTCGATCAGAACATCAGCTTTCCATGTGCGATCAGCAGTGCAAACGGTGCCGCCTTTGATAACTTTGGTCATATGAAACCTCCCCGATTCATTTGGCCCTTTACGGGCATGTTTGTAAATCCGCCGTCAGGTCCCGATCCTTTAGGATCATGGAAATGCCGGATTTTTTAGCATATTCACAGGCGTTTGCCCAATTTATTGGCGTGTCGGAATACTCGGCATTGAACA
>JPUR01000349.1 GCA_001321835.1 Marinosulfonomonas sp. PRT-SC04 | reverse complement strand
TAACATGGACAACAAAGCCGTTGTAAAAATGATCAAGGACGAGAACATCGAATATGTTGATGTTCGCTTCACTGATCCGCGCGGAAAATTGCAACATATCACCATGGTGGCCGATCTGGTGGATGAGGATTTCCTTGAGGAAGGCCTGATGTTTGACGGCTCCTCTATTGAGGGCTGGAAGGCCATCGACAACTCAGACATGAAACTGATGTTGGATCCGAGCACGGTTTATATTGACCCGTTTTATGCCGAAAAAACGCTGGCGATCCATTGTTCTGTGGTCGAGCCTGACACCGGCGAAGCCTACACCCGCGATCCGCGCGGCACCGCGCAAAAAGCCGAGGCTTATCTAATTTCTACCGGCATTGGCGATGTGTCCTATTTTGGTCCCGAGGCCGAATTCTTCTTGTTTGATGATGTGCGCTACAGCGTCGAGATGAACAAAGTCTCGTTCGAAGTTGACGCGGGTGATGCCGCTTGGAACAGCGACACATCTTACGAAATGGGCAACATGGGGCATCGTCCGGGCATCAAGGGTGGTTATTTCCCTGTGAACCCGATTGATGATGCGCAGGACATCCGCTCAGAAATGCTGTCGACGATGAAACGTCTGGGCATGAAAGTTGACAAACACCACCACGAAGTTGGCTCTTGCCAGCATGAACTGGGCCTGATTTTCGGATCCTTGACCCATCAAGCCGACGAAATGCAAAAATACAAATATGTGGTCCACAATGTGGCGCATGCTTACGGCAAATCCGCCACCTTTATGCCAAAGCCGATTTCCGGCGATAACGGCACTGGCATGCACGTCAATATGTCGATCTGGAAAGATGGCAAGCCGCTGTTTTCAGGAGATAAATACGCCGATCTGTCCGATCAAGCGCTGTGGTTCATCGGCGGCATTTTGAAACACGCCAAATCGCTGAACGCGTTTACCAATCCGGCGACCAACAGCTATAAACGCCTGATCCCGGGCTTTGAAGCGCCAGTTCTGCGCGCCTATTCCGCCTCTAACCGTTCGGGTTGTGTTCGTATCCCATGGACAGAATCGCCAAAAGCCAAACGCGTCGAGGCCCGTTTCCCTGATCCGGCAGCCAACCCGTACCTGTGCTTTGCAGCGCTTCTGATGGCCGGTCTTGACGGCATCAAAAACAAGATCGATCCAGGCCCTGCCTCTGACAAAGATCTCTACGATCTGCCCCCAGAAGAGCTGGCCGGCATCCCGACGGTTTGTGCCTCGCTTCGCGAAGCGCTGGACGAGTTGGAAGCCGATATGGACTATCTGCTGGCTGGCGATGTGTTCACCAAAGATCAGGTCGAGAGCTATATGGACTTGAAATGGCAAGAGGTTTACGCTTACGAGCACACCCCGCATCCGATTGAATACAAGATGTATTACAGCTGCTAATCACGGCAATCAGTTGTAAAACTCAAGCCTATAAAACAACAGGGGGCACCTATTTTGGGTGCCCTTTTGCTATTTAGATACCCGCAGGTTACAGTCCGCGAATATTGATTTTCAGGAGCGTTTTATGTCCCGCAATTTCCCAACCATTCTGGCCAGTGGCCTCATCGCCATCCTGTTTGCAACCCCCGCAGTGGCAGCCAAATGCGGCAACACCAGCGCGGGTTTCAACGCATGGAAAACCAGCTTTGCCAAACAGGCCGCCAAAGCTGGCGTGGGCAAACGCGGGCTGGCCGCATTGGCCGGCACCACATACGCCAAACGCACGATTGCGGCGGATCGCAATCAGAAAAGCTTCAGATACACGCTGGCCAAATTCATGCAGATCCGTGGCGCTGACACCATCGTCGCCCAAGGCCGCCGCCGGATCGCCAAAAACCCCGCCTTTTATGCCAATCTGGAAAAACGCTACGGGGTTCCTGCCGCCGTCGTGGTGGCCATTCACGGAATGGAAACCGGCTTTGGCCATTTTATGGGCGACAGCAATGTGATCTCGGCGGCCGCCACATTGGCCTATGATTGCCGGCGCTCGGATTTCTTTACCCCGCATATTATGGCAGGGCTAAAGCTGGTCGATCGTGGCACGGTATCGCCCAAATCCATCGGCGCAAAACATGGCGAGCTGGGCCATACTCAGTTTCTGCTCGGCAATGTTTTGAAATACGGGGTGGATGGCAATGGCGACGGGCGGCTGGATATGAATAATCTGGCCGATGCGCTGTCCAGCACCGCCAATTACCTGCGCCAAAAGGGCTGGAAACCCGGCAAAGGCTATCAAGAAGGCCAGCCAAATTTCCGGGTGATTCAGGAATGGAACGCGGCAGGTGTCTACCAAAAAGCCATTGCGATTATGGCGGGCAAAATCGAGCGTTAATTTTGGCGGCCCGTTTCGCAGCCACACTCATCCCAACCTCAACGGATCGAAAACCGCGCCAACACTCCGTAATGGTCGGACCCCAGCAACGGACGTTTTTCGGTGCTGGCAGGCTGGGCTGTCTTACTGACCAACACATGGTCAATCGGCAAAGTATACAGCCCCTTTAGCGGCAATGTATATTGCACCACCCCAATGCGCTGCGTGTTGCTGGCGGCGGTGATGGCGCGCATAGTATGCGACCATGGCACCATATTGAAATCACCGCCCAGTACCATGGGGCCCTCAAGTGCGGCAAGTTTTGGCAGCAAAGCCCGCACCTGCGCCGCCTGCCCCATCGGGTATGGCCAATGCAAATGCAACGACACCACCCAGACCGGGCCATCCGGCGTTTCAACCTGCATCGCGGCCATGCCGCTGCCGTCCGGACAATGCCCCGTACCCGCAATCAACGGCCAACGCGACGCCACAGCAACCCCGCCCACCGCAGCAAACCGACAAAACACTTGGGCGGGATAGTCAGCTTTTAAATGGTCAAGCAGCGGTTTATTTTGGGAGCTGACCTCCTGAAGGCTGATGAAATCGGGGGCCAATTGCAAAAGCTCTGCCAACAACGGCGCAGTGCGGGGCATTTTGAACAGCATGTTCTTTTGATAATGGACATAGCGCGCATCGGTGCTCGGCTGATTTTGCAACCTTGGGGCCAACACCGTTACCCCCGACCAGACCACCAAAACCGCCGCGATGCTGGCAAGCAGCTTGGCCCTCAGTATCGCAAGCACCAACACCGCCAGCCAGCGCCAAAGGCCCGCGAAACACCGCCAGTGAATCGCCCAGTGGATGATAGCCGCCGACATAACTGCCCAGCAGCAGACCAATGACGCTCAGTGCAAAAATGAAACCCATGACTCGCCGCATCCCAGATCGCTCCAACATCTAAATCACGTTTATATCAACGTGTTGAGCTATAACTTCGCCACCAAACCGCGTCAATCAGCCCGACCGCATCACTCTGGCGTGAGCCTTGTGTCACATCCCTTGCGCATCGCCCACATGCTAGCCATCCTTACACAGAACCAAAAGGGGCTTGTTATGACATCTGAACGCATCACCTTTGAAGGCCACAGCGGCCACCCGCTTGCCGCCCGTCTTGATTTGCCGCAAGGCCCGCATCTGGGCACAGCCCTGTTTGCCCATTGCTTCACTTGCTCCAAAGACATTCCAGCGGCGCGGCGCATTTCGGGGCGTTTGGCGGCGATGGGGATTGCGGTGTTGCGGTTTGATTTCACAGGGCTTGGCCATTCTGAGGGCGAGTTCGAAAACACCACATTTTCATCCAATGTCGAGGATCTGGTGCTGGCCGCCAAGTATCTGGCAGCGCGCGACATGGCGCCCAACTTGCTGATCGGCCACTCGCTGGGCGGGGCCGCGGTGCTAAAAGCGGCAGGGCAAATCGACAGTGTTAAGGCGGTTGTGACCATCGGCGCGCCGTTCGATCCCGAGCATGTCACCAATAATTTCGAAAGCGCCATTTCAGAAATTTGCAAAGACGGCATGGCCGATGTTTGCCTTGGCGGACGGCCCTTTAAAATCGCCCGTGATTTCATAAATGACATCTCCAAGGCCGAGCTGGAACCGGCAATTGCCAACCTGAAGCGCGCCCTGTTGGTGCTGCATGCGCCGCTTGATACGGTGGTCAGCATTGACAACGCCGCCAAGATTTTCAAGGCCGCCAAGCACCCCAAAAGCTTTATTACACTGGATGAGGCCGACCACCTGATCAGCAAAGCTTCGGATGCCGAATACGCCGCCGAGGTGATCGCCGCATGGGCAACGCGCTATTTGGGCCTGACCCCGCCAGCCCCGCCAATCGGCGCGCCCGAAGGTGTGGTGCGGGTGCGCGAGGCCGACCCTGACGGGTTTTTGCAAGACATCACCTCCGGCCCTTTGCACCACGCGTTGGCGGACGAGCCATTGGCCTACGGCGGCACCAATCTGGGCATGTCGCCCTACGGTTTTATCGCCTCGGGATTGGGCGCTTGCACCAGCATGACGATCCGCATGTACGCGCGGCGCAAGGGCTGGCCGCTGGAGTATGTCTGGGTCGATGTCACCCACCACAAGGTGCACGCGCAGGACGCCGAAGCGGGCAAAGCGGCGCATAAGATTGACAGTTTTCGGCGAGAAATCCAACTGGGTGGTGATCTGGATGACGCGCAACGTGAACGGCTGCTGGAAATCGCTGACAAATGTCCGGTGCATAAGACCTTGGAGCATAGTTCAGAGATTTTGACGGTGTTGGCTGAGTAGCTTGATGGTGTGGGTTAACCGTTACAAGCGCAGCCCACGCCCTTTGAACACGTGTAGGTGCGCTTGATGCAACTGTTCCCGCAGGCCTTGCCTTTGCGGCAGACTTTACAGCAGGCGGCGTTAATGATCGCGGCGTTTGAACCGCCCAATCGAAGCGCCTGAAGCCGTTGCAAAACCCCAGTTTGGGCCGTGGGAAGTGGCACGGTTTGGGCAATCGGTGCAAACGGGACTGTGGCCAGAACCGCGCAGAGGATCAGGGGTTTTACAAAGTATGGTCGCATAATAATTTTCCGCTAAATAAGGTGCGTTAACCTTTATTAACAAATCATTAACGACCCGTAAAGCATAGAGGGAAAATGGCTTATAAAATTCCCGATCTGGTTGTCGCTCGCGCCTACATCAGCGAAACGCCCCACCCAGAAACCCGATCACCTCAGCATTCAACCTTTGATGAAAGGCCATACTGAATCGCCCCGGGTTTACTGGAGATTAAAACTCTCCAAGGATGGACCCTATG
>JPUR01000348.1 GCA_001321835.1 Marinosulfonomonas sp. PRT-SC04 | reverse complement strand
AAGCGAACCGGCTGGAAGCCGGTGGCTTAAAACCTATTCGTGGAAAGTAAAATTCGGTGCTGCCCCCGGAGATGGATAGGCCTGATTGATCGGGATCAGCTGTTGCAGCTTCAGACCGGCCTCCTCATTAGCCTCGCGCCGCGCCGCCTGTTCTGGGGTTTCGCCAATGTCGACATGCCCCGCCACCGCTTCGAGTAACCAAGGATGCTGCGCCCCGCGCGCATACGCCCCGATGCGAAATTGCTCGATCAGCAGCACACAGTCGCGCACCGGATCATAGGGCAGCACGATGGTTGCATCAAAGCCGGTGAAAACCGCCCGCTCCATTTGATCGCCAAGCCCGCCATCAAACTGGCGATGTTGCAGGTCAAACTCTTGCAGGGTGTAAAAATTACTGTACGGGGTGCGGGTGCGCAGCACCGTCACATCGGCCCGACGATATGAACCACTGCGGCCGGTTTCGGCAATTCCGCGCTCGTAGGATGCGGCGCGGCGGCGGATCGCATCAAAGCGCTGCCCAGCTGATCCGCATCAATCTGGCCAAAATAGCGCATCACCTCACCGGCGGCGCGGGTGGTGAAATCGCCCCACTCGGCCTGCCAATCCGGCAGATGCCACGGCGCCCCGCATGCTGGTTCACCCTCGGGGAAATACACATCCGCAGGCTTAGGCCCATTGGCGGTGTCGATGGTTAAGCGCTTTAGAATATAGGCAAACCGCCCTCGTAAAAATCCAGCCGCGCCACATCTTGGGCTGAAAGCCCCGAGACAAACAGCCCCTGTGCTGTCGTTCCCTTTTGGGCCACCAGCATTGGATGCGCTTGTCCCTCACCCCAGAAACTGGCAAAATCAGCCAAGCTCGCATCGCTGATCTGAATATTATTCACCCCGTCATTCAACGCGCGCCCCAGCACCACGTCAAGCAGAGGTCGGTGCGCCAAACTGCCGTAAAAGAACAGGTTTTTCATAGATTACATCCAGCGGCGCTGTGCCCAACCGCTGATCGCACCCGCCAGCATGCCGCCAATAAGCAAGGTCATGATAATCTCGGGGGTGGCCATCATTATGGCATATTTCATCATCAGTTGGAACACCCCGATCACCGCCTCGCCGGCCCCGTCATAGCGTTTTCGCAACGTCAGTTTCAGCATGTCAACGATACCGTGGATCAGCAAGCCCCAGAACAGCAACACAAACGCCGTGGTCAGCCCGGCCCCGATTGATGCGCTGCGGTTGGGGTGTGCCCGCGGCCCGAGCATGACCCAGCCCACCACGATTCCGAGCACTGCATTGTATTCGGAGAAATTGCCAAAACTGGTGCCTTCCAGCATCAATGGTTTGAACAATTCCGAAACATACCAAGCGATAAAACCGAATAACATGGCTCCGACAAAGCGACCTGCGGTGGGCATCATTTCAATCTCCGTCTTATAATTTCCGGGTCGCCCCTTGGTTAGAGCGTTGCGTCAAGGGCTGCGATTAGTTTGTTGATTTCTGCCTCGGAGGTATAGTGGACAAAGCTCAATCGCAATACACCTTTTTCGGGCGAAATCCCTTGGGCCTTGAGCGCACGAACCGCATAAAAATCACCCCCACCGGCCATGATGCCGTGAGCGGCAAGTTTGGTGGCAGCAGCTTCGGCATTGCCCTCAAGTTCAATCGCGATGGTCGGCGCACGACTGGCGGCATCAGAGGGCCCCAGCACACGGGCCGAGCTTTTATCACCGAGATAATCCAGCAGCGGTTGCATCAGTTTGGTCTCGGTGGCACGCATCAAATCATGCACGGCAGCGGCGCGCCCAGTTGGGCTCAAATCATCCGAAAAATCATGCGCATAAAGCTGGTCAATATAGTCGGCCATCCCCGCGCAGGCGGCGATTTGCGCGTGATCCGGCCCGGCGGGGGTGAAGCGTTTATAGAGACTGGAGGCGTTGAAATAATGCCCTTGATTTGGCAATTCCATCCCCAAGGCGCGGCGGATCACCATGATGCCCTGATGCGACCATAGGTTTTATAGGCGGAAAACAGATAGATATCAGCGCCAATTTCATTAACATTAACAAAGCCATGCGGCGCATAGCTAACGCCATCAACGCAGGCATAAGAGCCATTGGCATGGATCACCTTGCAAATCGCTTTCACATCATTGATCTCGCCAACCACATTGGAGCAATGCGGGAAACACACCAGCTTAACCTTGCCATCCAACAGCTTTTCAAGGCCGGCAATATCCAGATGCCCAGTCTCGGGATCAATCTGCCATTCACGCACCTCAATGCCCGCCTCGGCCAAACGGCGCCACGGGCCGGAGTTGGCCTCGTGATCCTGATTGGTAACGATAATCGCATCGCCAGCCTGCATATATTGCCGAAATGCTTGGGCCAAAACATAGGTGTTCTGGGTGGTCGAGGGACCGAAGGACACCTCGTCGGTATCAACCCCCATCATTGCGGCCAACCGCTCGCGGGCCTCGTCCATTTCAGCACCCGCCAACTGGCTGGCCTGATAGGGCGCATAGGGCTGCACTTTGCGGCTGTGATAATAGCGAAACAGACGGTCCAAAACCGGCTTGCAGGTATAGGAGCCGCCCGCGTTCTCGAAAAACGCTTGGTTCTGTAGGGTGGGTTCCTCAAACGCTGGGAATTGGCTGCGTACGAATTCAAGGTCTAGCTGCATGTCGCCTCCGAAAGTTAGCCCTGTCATATTAGGGAACCTCTGAACAACGCCCAGATTTCTGTGCTATAATTCTGGCAGGAATT
>JPUR01000347.1 GCA_001321835.1 Marinosulfonomonas sp. PRT-SC04 | reverse complement strand
GAAAGGCCGCATAAATGAGTTGAGAGACCGGAACACTAGCGCGACAAGACCAAACCGCGACCTATCTGCAAATCGGCACGGCTGCGCCGTTGGAATTCACCTTTATTGACCGGATGCGCGAGGGCGCTGAACAGGCTATTGCCGCGCTTAAAGCGCAAGGCATGTCACTGTTGCTGATCTCGGGCGATGCGCCCGCAGCGGTCGAGGATATGGCCAAACGTCTGGGCATCGACGACTGGACCGCCGAAGCGCTGCCTGAAGACAAAGCGGCCCGTATTGCCGAACTTACAAAGGCAGGTGCCAAGGTTTTGATGGTCGGGGATGGGTTCAATGACACCGCAGCGTTGACGGCGGCGCATGTGTCGATTTCGCCTGCAACTGCGCTGGATGCGGCGCGGGTGGCGTCCGATATTGTGCTGCTTGGCAACGACATGTCGCCAATTGCCGACGCCACCGTGACCGCCCGCAAAGCCACCAAGCGGATCATCGAAAACTTCGCCATCGCCGCGGGCTATAACATGATCGCGGTGCCGATTGCGCTGCTGGGTTTTGCCACCCCGCTGATGGCGGCCTTGGCGATGTCGGGTCATCAATCACTGTGTCGCTGAATGCGCTGCGGCTACGTTAGGAGACGGATGTGGGAATTATTGTTTATCTGATACCGATTTCGCTGTTTTTGGGCGGGCTGGGGTTGGTCGCGTTTTTCTGGACCCTGAGATCCAAACAATATGATGACCCAGACGGCGATGCGCATCGTATTTTGAGCGATGAATGGGATGATAAACCGCGGCCTGACTGAGTGATCCGTCTTTAGTTAGGCGCCGTGATCACTGCTGTGACCGTCAATTAGAAACCGTGCAACCATTGCCCGCATTCGAAAAATAGGGGGCAGCTCAATCCAGTCTGTACTGTTTTGGATTGCAACGCTGGCTGTCTAGGAGGGCTTAGGTTGGCCCCAATGTATTGCAGGTGATGTCACGGGCTTGCAAGCGGCGGCAGGCAAGTTCGGCGGTCTGTTGCGACATTCCAACGAAATTAGCATCAAAACCGGTGTTGTGCCGCACCACTTTGCGCAGCGAGCCTTCAAGCGTGGTCATTTCTCTGAGTGCGGTTTTCAACAACACGCGCTCGGCCTGATGTTGAGATGCGTAGCGACCAACATTCACGCCCCAAAGTCGCCCACCGGATGTTGACACTCGGGTCACAACGATCTGGGTCGGTCGCGGGATGGTCGCAGCCAGAACCACCTGTGCTGGGCGCGGTGTCGGCGCCGAAGTCACTGCGGGGGGAGGCGGCGTCAGCTTTGCTGTGGCAACCTGCTCGGGCGCTATGGTTTGCCGGGCTTCTTCAACGGCTTCAACGGCGTTTTCGATTTCGGATTTCATCGCCATCAGCAGCTCGGGCGCAGGGGCTACGACGGGGGCTATGACGGGGCGCTGCGGCGGCCGGATGCTGGTTTTGACGGCCCTGATCACGCGAAGAGTTTTGCCTGCGGTGCCCGGAACATAGCCAGGGGCGGTGCCCGCTGCCAAGGTTTGTGTCGCAGGCGCTTTGGGGGCAGGGCCGTTATACCGCGGCATCTGAGGCTTGCGCAGCCGTGTATTGCTGGGAGCGCGGCGAAAGCCAAGATTCATCAGTTCGGCGACTTTTGCGTTGCGGGTCGAAGTTGAACGACCGCCAAATACGGTCACGATTATGCGCTCATTGCCACGGCGCGCCGAGGCCACCAGATTAAATCCGGCCGCCCGCGTATAGCCGGTTTTAATGCCGTCTGCGCCGCGATAGGCGTTCAAAAACCGCCGGTTGGTGTGCGACACGGTTTTGATGCCGGCGTCCGCCGTGATCCGTGAAAACAGGTTGTAGTATTCGGGGTAGTCATAAAAAATATGCCGACCCATTGTTGTCATGTCACGGGCGGTCGACAGGTGGCCGGCTTGGGTCAGCCCGTTCATGTTTTTAAAGGTGGTGCGCGACATGCCGAGCGCCTTGGCGGTGCGGTTCATCCGGCGGGCAAACGCGGCCTCGGATCCGGAAATCGCTTCGCCGATGGCGGTGGCGGCATCATTGGCTGATTTTACGGCGGCGGCACGGATCAGGTAGCGCAGTTTAATGCGCTGCCCCGGTTTTAGGCCCAACTTTGAAGACGGCTGCGAGGCGGCATGTTTTGAAATTCTCACCTTGGTATCGAGCGAGATTTCACCACGGTTTATCGCCTCAAATGCGATGTAAAGTGTCATCATTTTGGTCAGAGAGGCCGGGTGCAGGCGGGTGTCGGCATTGCGCGAATGCAACACCTTGCCGCTGCGCGCATCAATCACAAAGGCCGCATAGGGCGCGGCCACCACTTTTAAGGGCGTTCCCACCAATAGACAGACCATTGCTGCCAAAAATAGCCCATTACGGACGTGCTGCCCCAGACGTTGTTTCACGTCAATCACCATACTCTGCCTCATGCTGCCGATTTTTCGGTCAGCTTCTTATTATTTTCACTAACCATAACATAAGGCTGATTCTGAGAAAATACCCTATTTTCAATAAGTTTACGTATGTTGTTTAGGTGGAAATGGCAGATATTGTGGAATTATGATCTGTAGCCGCTAGATGTGAGATTGGCTAAAATCGGCATACCATGAGGTGGGGCTGATAGGGGGGGGGGTGTAAAGCATCCATGCTCGGTGAAATGTGGCCGTTTGGGCGCGTGGCAACACCTGATCTGGTGGTATTTCAGGCCCGTTAGGCGCATCAAGCAAGCGGTTTTCAGTCAAGGAATTGTGCGTTCAGGCGCAGTAGTTCTCCGGCCTTGGGCTACAATTGTTGTGACTTTCGTCGCCATCTGCAAATGCCCCCCTTTATCCTGCCTGCCAGACCGCCTATATATAAAGTCTTGAACCGGCTATGGATAGATCCCTTGATTTCAGAACAAACATACCCGTTGCAGATGATGTCCGGTAAGGATGATCACGCCGATAACGATGGTGATACCGGTTTGGCGCTTAAAACGCGCCCAAAAGTCGCGCGTCCGCCAATGTATAAGGTGATGCTGCTGAATGACGATTATACGCCGATGGAATTTGTCACTCATATATTAGAGAATATTTTTGGGATCAGTGCCGCGCAATCGGTCGAAATAATGCTGACCGTGCATCAAAAAGGGCTGGCGGTTGTCGGCGTTTTCTCGCATGAGATAGCAGAAACCAAGGTGGGGCAAGTGATGGCCCTCGCCGAACGAAACGAGCACCCTTTGCAATGCACAATGGAAAAGGAATAGGCTCCGGCCGGACACTGATATGAAAGCATCCCGTTTATCCCTGATACTAGAGAATGGCGCGCTCGCCTTGCCCGAAACCGGCTTGATCGCGATTTATGGCGCCGGCGGCGACGATGATTTGCGCGCCTTGCCAAAAGAGCGCTGCGAGATCATTCAAGGCTTTAAACCCGATTATGACGCCTTGGTGGCGCGCGGGTTTCAGGTGACGGTTGCCGCGGGTGGCCCCTATGCCGTTTCGGTCGTGAAGTTGGCCCGCTCCAAGGTGAAAACCCGCAATATGTTGGCCGAGGCTGTGGCCAAAACCCCCGGTGGGTTGATCATCGTTGACGGGATGAAAACCGACGGGGCCGATGGGTTTTATCGAGAATGCCGCAAGCGCTTGAAGGTGTCCGAGGCATTTTCCAAAGCCCACGGCAAGCTGTTCTGGTTTACAGCAGAGCCGGTGTTTGACGATTGGGCGGCGAGCGGCCCGATTCAGCTCGACGATGGGTTTGAAACCGTTGCCGGGGTGTTTTCCGCCGAAAAAGCCGACCGTGGATCGCAAGCGCTGATCAATGCATTGCCGGCAAAACTGCCCAAGCGTCTGGCCGATTTGGGGGCCGGATGGGGGTATCTGTCACGGCATCTTTTGAAGCGTGAAAAAATCACCGAGCTGCATTTGATCGAGGCTGATTTTGCCGCTTTGGAATGTGCGCGCAAAAACGTAATCGATGAGCGCGCGCATTTTCACTGGGCCGATGCCACGCGGTTTACGCCCGCTCAGCCGTTTGACGGTATCATCACCAACCCGCCGTTTCACACCAGCCGCAAGGCTGATCCCGATATTGGCCGCAGTTTCATCACCGCCGCCGCCGGAATGTTGACGCCCTCAGGGCAAATGTATTTGGTGGCGAACCGGTATTTGCCCTATGAGCGCACCTTGTCCGAGGCCTTTCACCATGTCGAAGAAATCGCCGGTGATAATGCCTACAAAATCCTTCGGGCCACCAAGCCTTTGCGAAATGTTCGCCCACAGCGCTGATATTGCCTAATCTGTGCCTAGAATCAGGAGCAAATAGATGTCATTTTCGATTGCAGGAAAAACCGTGATTGTCACCGGCGCCGCCAATGGCATTGGCTTGGCGATTGGCCGTAAATTTGCCGAGGCCGGCGCGAATGTGATGTTTGCGGATATCGATGAAAAACAGCTGATCGTGGAATTGGGCAAAGAGGCCGAGAAGGATGGAAATGTCCGGTTTTTCGCGGGTGACCTACGCAAAAAATTGACGATTGCCAATCTTTTGTCAGCAACAATTGATGCGTTTGAGCGGGTTGATATTTTGGTCAATGCCTCGCGTCAGATCCTGGTTTCGGAGCCGTTGAATGCCAAAGAAGACGGTATGGATTGCTTGATTGAACAAAATCTGATGACCAGTCTTCGGCTTAGCCAGGCGGTTGCCAAACGGATGATTTCTCAGGCCGAGCGTGACGAGAACGAAGACGAGCCTGTGGGGGCAATCGTTAATCTGTCGTCGATTGCGGCTGTGCGCGCGCACCCTAAATTGCTGGCTTATTCGGTTTCAACTGCCGCGCTGAACCAGATGACGCGCTCACTGGCGGTGGCCTTGGCGCCGGAGCGCATTCGGGTGAATGCGGTGGCTTTTGGCTCGGTGATGAGCGCCAGTTTGAAAAATATGCTGAAGGGCGACGAGGAATGCCGCGCCGATATCATCAACCACACTCCGATGGGGCGGGTCGGGAGCGCCAATGAAGTGGCCGAAGCGGTCCAGTTTTTAGCCTCGGAGGGCGCCAGTTTTATGACGGGCCAAATCATAACGGTGGATGGCGGGCGCAGCCTGCTCGATCCGGTGGGCTCGCCCGCACATTAATTTCACTCAGGAGACTGCGATGACGGATGATTTCGCCGCCCAAAAGGCCCAAGCGTCTGACTGGTTTTGCACGTTGCGCGACCAAATTTGTACCGCATTCGAGGGCTTGGAAAACAGCCAATCCGAGGGCCCGTTTGCGGATCTGCCTGCGGGCCGATTTGACGTTTCAAAAACCACACGCGCCAGTGATGATGGTTCAGATGCAGGTGGCGGATTGATGTCGGTGATGCGGGGCGGTCGGGTGTTTGAAAAGGTCGGCGTCAATGTTTCAACGGTTTATGGCACCCTAGGTGAGCGCGCGGTTGACGCGATGGCGGCCCGCAAAGGCTTGGCCGGCATGAAGGATGACCCACGGTTTTGGGCCTCGGGCATTTCGCTGGTTGCGCATATGCAAAACCCGCACGCGCCCGCGGTTCACATGAACACGCGGATGTTTTGGACCCCGCATGGCTCATGGTTTGGTGGTGGCTCAGATTTGAACCCCTGCATCGAATATGCCGAGGACACAGCCGCGTTTCACGCCGTGCAAAAGCAGCAATGTGATTTGCATGATCCGGCCTATTACCCACGGTTTAAAAAATGGGCTGACGAGTATTTTTACGTGCCGCATCGCAACCGTGCGCGTGGGGTTGGAGGCATCTTTCTGGATGACCACAACACCGGCGATTGGGACGCGGATTTCGCGTTCATTCAAGATGTGGGCCGCGCGTTTCTGATGGCATTTCTGCCCGTCACTGAAACCCGCCGCAACACCCCGTGGACGGATGCCGATAAAGACACCCAGCTGGTGCATCGCGGCCTCTATGCCGAGTATAATTTGGTCTATGATCGCGGCACAAAGTTCGGTCTGGAAACTGGCCACAATGTGGACGCGGTGCTGATGAGCCTGCCGCCAATGGCCAAGTGGGTCTAGCCCCTGATTGCCTCTAGCATCACATGCACATTTTCGGGATCGGCGTCTGGGGTGATGCCGTGGCCAAGGTTGAAAATATGCGGGCCACCTGACAAGGCTTTCACGATGCGTTTGGTTTCAGAAAACAAGCGATCCCCGCCTTCAACCATCAGTTTCGGGTCCAGATTGCCTTGAATGCAGCCGTCTGTTTGCAAGGTCTCTGCCGCCCATTTCAAATCAACCTTGGTGTCGATCGCCAGACAATCAGCCCCGACCGCTTTGGCAAAGCCAACGTAGGCAGGCCCAGCCTCGCGTGGGAACGCAATCACCGGAACGGTCGGATGTTTGGCTTTTAAAGCCGCGATAATCTTGCGGGTTGGCTCCAGCGCGTATTTAGCGAAATCATCGCCCTTCAGCGATCCGGCCCAGCTGTCGAACAATTTGATCACCTCGGCACCGGCCTCGATCTGCATCAGCAGGTATTCGATGGTGGCGTCCGTCAAGCGGTTAAGCACGGCTTCAAACGTGGCGCGATCAGTGTTTTTCAACGCATGCGCTGGCCCTTGATCCGGCGTGCCGCGTCCGGCAATCATGTAGGTCGCAACCGTCCAAGGTGCGCCAGCAAAGCCGATCAACGCGGTTTCGGCGGGCAGCTCGCGGCGTAAAATTCGTAGGGTTTGATAGATCGGCGCCAGCTTGTCATGGATCGCATCGGCGGGCTTCATTGCCGCGGCCTGATCCGGTGTGGTGATGGTTGACAGGCGCGGGCCCTCGCCGGTGACAAACCAGACATCCGCCCCCAACGCTTGGGGCAACAACAGGATGTCGGCGAACATAATAGCCGCGTCAAATCCGTAGCGCTCAATCGGTTGCAACGTGACCTCGGCGGCCAGTTCTGAATTGTAACACAGCGACAGAAAGTCACCGGCCTGTGCCCGAGTTGCGCGGTATTCTGGCAGGTAACGCCCAGCTTGACGCATCATCCAAACCGGCGGGGTATCCAGCGTTTCACCACTTAGTGCGCGCAGCAATTTCTTTTGTTCAGCCATGATATTCCCCTTTTTAGACGCTTGGCGTCTCAAGTCCCTTGCCAGCGACATGATGTCAAGCGGCGCGGCTGATGATAGGCGTTGTCAGGCGCATTTGACGCGCTTAAACAAGGGTATGATGCAAAATTTACCCTCCCCCGCTTCGCCCCTGAAAATTGGCACTCGTGGATCGCCTTTGGCGTTGGCGCAGGCCTATGAAACCCGTGCCCGTTTGATGGCGGCGTTTGATCTGCCTGAGGCCGCATTCGAGGTGGTGGTGATCACCACATCGGGGGATCGCATTCAGGATCGGCCTCTAAAAGAGGTCGGCGGCAAGGGGTTGTTCACCAAAGAAATCGAGGAAGACATGCTGTCGGGCAAGATCGACATCGCGGTGCATTCGATGAAGGATATGCCGGTCGCGCAGCCCGAAGGTCTGGTGCTGGACACCTATCTGCCGCGCGAAGATGTGCGCGATGCGTTTGTCTCGCCTAATGTTAAGTGTTTGGCTGATTTGAAACAGGGCGCCGTTGTTGGCACCTCTAGTTTGCGCCGTCGTGCGCAGCTGTTGAATTTTAGGCCTGATCTACAGGTGGTCGAATTTCGCGGAAATGTGCAAACGCGGTTGAAGAAGCTGGCGGATGGCGTGGCCGAGGCGACGTTTTTGGCGATGGCGGGTTTGGTGCGGTTGGGCCGGTTGGATGTGGTGCAATCGGCGATTGAGGTTGATGAAATGCTGCCCGCCGTGGCTCAAGGCGCGATTGGCATTGAACGGCGCGTGGACGATATGCGGATCGCGGACATGTTGGCGGCTTTGCATGATGTTGAAACCGGACAGCGCTTGATGGCGGAGCGCGCGTTTTTGGCCGCACTTGATGGCTCTTGCGAAACCCCGATTGGGGGGCTGGCGGTGCTTGAGGGCGGCACTATCTATCTGCGCGGTGAAATCCTGCGCCCTGATGGCAGCGAGTGTTTGTCTGACGAGGGCCGCGCCCCGATTGAGGACGCCGCCGAGCTGGGCCGTGCGGTGGCAGGGCGTTTGCGCGCCCGTGCGCCGGATGGATTTTTCGACTGGCTGTAGTGGCTAATCCGGCAGAACTTTGCCGGGGTTCATGATGTTGTTTGGGTCCAGTGCGGTTTTAATCTGACGCATGGTCGCCAGCGCCACAGGGTCTTTGCGCCGCGCCATCGAGGCGCGTTTTGACAGACCCACGCCATGCTCGGCGGAAAAGCTGCCGCCCAGTGTTTTGACCACATCTTCAATCGCCTCAATGAACTGACCCGCCAACTGTTTATCCTCATGCACGGGGTACACCGAAAAATGCAGGTTTCCATCGCCAAGATGCGCGACGCAAGAGGTATGCGCCTGTGGATCAAGCGCGTGAATGCGTGGCGCGATCAACTCCAGAAACTCTGGCACCTTGTCGATGGCGACGCAAATATCGCTGTCAACGCGCGGACTTATGGCAAAAACCACTTCGGCCGAGGATTCGCGGCGCTGCCAAATTTCAGCACGCTGGCTGTTGTTTTGGGCGATGACCGCATCCAGAACCTGCCCGTCCTGCATCATTTCCCCAAGGGTGTTTTCCAGAATTTCGCTGACTGACATGCTGGGCGAGGTGGTCGCCAACTCGACCAAAATATTGACATCATAACTCTGCTCGAACGGCAGGCGCGCGTCAGGGAAATGCGCCTTGAATTGGCGCATATAACTGCCGGGCATATACTCGAACGCCTCGACCGCGCCGGCGCTTTCGCTTTGCAACCGGTTCAACAGGATCAGCGCGTCTTTTAGGGTCGGCATCGCCACCATCGCGGTGGCGTAGCTGTTGGGTTTCGGGAATAATTTCAGCACTGCCTTGGTGATAATGCCCAAGGTGCCCTCGGCGCCAATGAACAAATCCTTCAGATCATAACCCGAGTTGTCTTTGTGCAATTCCGACATCAGGTTCATCACTTCGCCGGTCGGTGTCACCACCTCAAGCCCCAGACACAAGGCGCGGGTGTTGCCATAGCGCAGCACGTTTGAGCCGTCAGCATTGGTCGATAACGCGCCGCCAATCATCGATGATCCTCGGGCGCCAAACAGCAGTGGGAAAATCAGATCATCCGCCTCGGCGGCGTCTTGCAATGCGGCGACGATGCAGCCCGCGTCAACAATGGCGATGCGCGCGTCTGGGCGGATGTCATGGACTTTGTTCAGCCGCTCCAGCGAGAGCAGGATCGCGCCGTCAGCATAGGTGCCGCCAACCAGGCCGGTGTTGCCCGAGACCGGTACGATCGGGATCTTGGTTTTATTGGCTAGTTTTACAATCGCGCAGACTTGTTCGGTGTCCGCAGGACGCACCACGGCAAGTGGATCTGCTTGGTATTTTCCTGTAGTATCATGGGCATAGCGGTTGGTGTCAGCTCCTGTCAGCACATGTTTTTTGCCGGTGATTTCAGCCAGTAAAGTCAAAATATCCATCTTCTTATTCCTCTGTGTCGCGTCGCTTGCCACGGTATTTAACGGTCAGCTCAGGGTCGATTTCGCTCGGATCATAAACCCCAAGTACAATGCCAACCGCCTTTGGATCTGCCTTGCTGGCCTCGATCTCGGCATCGGATAATGTGACCCGCTGCGACATGCGTCGCGCCCATTTCCCCAGTCTCTGGTACATCAAATCAATGATTTCTTTGTGATCGGTGCTGTTACCAAGGTCGTGAAATTCTTCAGGATCACGCTGCAAATCAAACAACATGGGCCGAAAGCCACCTTCGGCGTGGATGAATTTATAGCGTTGATCGGTGATCATAAACAGTCGCGCATCGCGGTTGGAAACCTTCAGTTTGGCAGCCATCGGACTGGTCGAATAATTGTATTCACTGACCGCAAATTCACGCCAATTCTTAGGGGTTTCCCCATGTAAGAACGGCAACAGCGAACGGCCTTCAACGACGTGATCTGGCACCACACCACCGGCCATTTCAATGAATGTGGCGGGCAGATCAATCGCCTCGACCAGCGCATCGCAAGTGGCGCCACGACTGGCATCGGCCTGCTTGGAAGGGTCAGAAATGATCAACGGCACCTTGACTGATTGGTCGTGAAACAGATCCTTTTCGCCGAGCCAATGATCCCCCAGATAATCGCCATGATCCGAGGTGATCACGATCACTGTATTGTCCATCCGGCCGGTGGTTTCAAGGAATTCAAACAGTCGACCCATCTGGTCGTCGCACTGTTTTATCAGGCCCATATAGGCGGGGATCACCTTGTTTCGGACCTCATCACGCGAAAAGGCTTTGCCGATCCGGTTGTTCATAAACGCGGCATAAATCGGGTGCGGATTGTCACGTTCGCAGGCATCACGCAAGGGCGGTGGCACATGCTCCGGCCCGAACATATCGTGGTAGGGGGCGGGCACAATATAGGGCCAGTGCGGCTTGATATAGGAAAGATGCGCGCACCACGGACCCTCGGCTTGCTCGATGAATTTGATCGCTTCACCGGTCAGCCACGGGGTCTCGCTGTCTTGCTCTGCAATGTTGGCGGGCTTGTTGGCGTTGGTCATAAACCAGCCCGAAGCGATGTCGTCGCCCTCAACCCCAGCATTGGCAAAATCAGCCCAAGGGTTTTCGCCGGGATAGCCTTTGGACTTCAGATATTCATTATAGGGCGAGCGGTTTTGGTCGTAAAATCCATCCGGTCCCTCGGCGCATAAACCATCATCTCGTTGCCAAACATCAAAGCCACATTCGGCTTGTCGCGCGCCAATCACACTGTCAGACGATAGGCCCAAACGCTCCATTCCGGCCTGATCAACTCGCATATGGGTTTTGCCGATCAACCAACAGCTCATGCCCAGCGGGCGCAGGTGATCGCCCAATGTCATCTCGCCAACCCGCAACGGAAAACCGTTATATTGCGCGCCGTGGCTGGATGGATAACGCCCCGTATAGGTGCTCATCCTCGAGGGGCCGCAAACCGGAGATTGCACATAAGCGCGGGTGAACCGCACGCCTTTTTCGGCGATCCGATCTATATTCGGGGTCTGTAAATGCGGATGCCCTGCACAGCTGAGATAATCAAATCGCAGCTGGTCGAACATGATGAAAAGGATGTTTTTTCTCATGCCGCCATGGGGCAGGAAATTGGCTTAATGGTCAAGCCAGATCGGGTTGGACCATGCCCTTTTCCCGTCATGATCAATCACCGTTATGCGTATCCACGGGCTGACCGCGAACCGGTCCAGTGGGATTGACGCGGTGGTCATATTGTCACCGCAAACGGTGCTGGCCGCAGTTTTGTTGCCCAGAACGGTGATTGTAGCTGCGCTTGAACAGTCGATTTCAACCGTCAGACGGGTGAGGCGGATGTCGTGGATTTTAGGGCCGGTGGTGGCGTAGAAATCGCCGTCTTTTAGGGCGGTAAGCAATGCTTCTGGAGTGTTTTCTTGCGCCTTCACCATCACCCAGCCGCCGAAATGATCGGGGGTGCCGAAATGCGCATCATCGGTGGCAATCAGGTTCAGCTTACGCCCTTCATTCAACATATGATCCAGCGATAAAAGCCCATCGCCGCGATCATTTTCAATCGCACAGCCATGGTTGTAAACTTCAACGGCATGGGCGGCTGGAATGCGGCGCGCATCGGCCTCGGTTAGGCCGGACCAATGCGGGTGAACAATCGAGATAAACGCGCCGGCCTCTGCCGCACGGTTGGTTAATTCTGTCACGGTTTCGGCGCTGTCGATATGACGGAAATGCGGCACATCAGGCGGGGTGAAATCGCGGGGTAAGCCAACGGCCAGCACATGCCATATATCGCCGTTGTCCATACTGTCGATGTGCAGCTCGGCCCCCAAAAGTGTTGTGAATTCAGGGCTTTGAAACGCCGTGGTGTCGGTGATCGGGTAGTCATAGTTGCCGAGGAAGTGGTCGGTCAGGGCGATGAAGTCATAGCCCTCGGCTTGATATCGGCGGCAGACCTCTTCTGGCTCCAGAACTCCGTCGGAGCGGGTGGAATGAGTGTGCAGATTGCCGCGGTAAAACTGGCCGGCGGAGGTGAAAAAACGAGTTGTCATGGGTATCTTCCATTCGGTGAACACAGCAGGAATTAGGCCAGTCTGGAGACTGTTTAAGGACTGCGCTGGCCTGCTTGCGACAAAAAATCGGAATTTCACGCCATGTGTTTTGCGGCTGAGGCCTACCGAAGCCCGTCTTTGCCCGTCACATCCTGCAATTCAAACGTAAGCGTCCGGCCTTGGCCCCCTAACGGCGTTGTTTTAGGTTTGCTAA
>JPUR01000346.1 GCA_001321835.1 Marinosulfonomonas sp. PRT-SC04 | reverse complement strand
ACGTGAAATCGGTGATAAAATTTGGTATGGCTTCCTGTAGAATAGATCATAATCTGGTTCTGTCGCAAAGTTTCAGCTATTTTGCACCCCGCCTAATTCTGCCATATGCTTACCGGAAAAACTAAAGGCAGGATTACATCAATGACCATTGATTTCAAAGGCAGCCATTATCCGAAAGACGTGATCCTGTACGCGGTATTTTTCTACGTTCGCTATGGTGTCTCATACCGAGACTTAGAGGAAATCATGGCCGAACGTGGCGTTGAAGTTGATCATGCGACACTGAACCGCTGGGTCGTGAAATTCTCGCCGTTGATCGCCGCAAACGCCCAAGCCAGAAAGAGACCAACAGCGGCCTCTTGGCGGATGGACGAAACCTATATCAAGGTTCGAGGGAAATGGACCTATTTCTATCGCGCTGTTGATCGTAACGGTCAAACCCTCGATTTCATGCTGTCAGAGCATCGTAACACCGCTGCCGCCCGACGGTTTTTAAAACGCGCGATCGCTACAAACGGTACCCCAGATCGTGTTGTCATCGACAAAAGCGGTGCCAATCTAGCGGGCCTACAGGCTGTGAATGTGATCCTAAAATTCACCGGAACGGGGCGCATCATCAAGATATTACAAGTCAAATATCTCAACAATATTCTGGAACAGGACCACCGCTTCATCAAGCGGATCACCGGACCTATGCTCGGCTTTAAGGCCTTCCATTCCGCCGCCGCTACCTTGGCGGGGATCGAAACTGCGCACATGATCAGAAAAGGCCAGCTCGGCACCGACGGGTTTACCGCATTCCAGCAGTTTGCTCAACTAGCAGCATAATTTTGTCCGCAAGTCAGGCATGCTCTGTACTCCAATAAATTTGCGACAGAACCCATAATCTTCCCTCTCCTTTTTGAGACCCTTACCGCTTCGCGGGGTCTCAAAAAG
>JPUR01000345.1 GCA_001321835.1 Marinosulfonomonas sp. PRT-SC04 | reverse complement strand
GTTGGCAAGGGCCATAAGGCTGAACATCTGGGCCTCGTTTTTGGCCAGCCCGCGATAGCGCACTTTACGATAGCCGAACTGGCATTTGATGACGCGAAACACATGCCCCACTTTGGCCCGCACGACGCCATGTTTTTTGTTGCGCCGCTTTTGCGAGGCCGACAAAACCCGCCCCGGTTTGCGTTTGTCTTTTACCGCCCAGATGGCCCCTCGCGCCCGGGTTGCGCGCTTGCGCTTGTCACTGACGTAGCCTTTATCTCCAAATACGATCATGTCGTCTGGGCGGATCAACTCATCAGTCAGTTTCGCGTCGTGAACTTTCCCCGTGGTGGTCTTTACCGTGTGCACGAGGCCACTTTTGGCATCCACGCCAATGTGGGCCTTCATCCCGAAATACCACTGATTGCCCTTCTTTGACTGGCTCATGTCGGGGTCACGCTTGCCGGTCTCGTTCTTGGTCGAGGGCGATGCCGCGATCAAGGTGGCATCCATGATCGTGCCGCCGCGCAGCAGAAGTGCGCGCTCTTGAAGGTAGGTTTTGACCGCATCAAACAGTGCCCCGGTCAGCTTGTGCTTCTCCAGAAGGTGGCAAAAATTCAGGATGGTGGTCTCGTCGGGAACCGCGTCCCGCGCCAGATCAAGCCCCACGAAATCGCGCATCGAATGCATGTCATAGAGCGCCTCCTCGGCCCCCGGATCGGACAAGCTATACCATTGCTGCAGAAAATAAATCCTGAGCATGACCGCAAGCGGCATCTGCGGTCGGCCCTTACGGGGTTTTGTGTAATCTGGCGCAATCAACGTCTCCAGCCGGGGCCACGGCACCACCGCTTCCATCTCCCCCAGAAAAACCTCCCGCTTGGTCTGCTTCTTCTTGTGCGCCTGCTCAAGTGATGAAAAACTCTGCTGTTTCAAGGCCAAATCCTCTGTAATT
>JPUR01000344.1 GCA_001321835.1 Marinosulfonomonas sp. PRT-SC04 | reverse complement strand
GGCGGTGAATGATGATTGCTGCCGTGAGAACCTGTGTTTGATGGCGGACACCAGCATCTCGGGCGCTCGGGTTGCGCGGGAACTGGATGCGCTTGTGCGCGTCTATGGAACGCCCGCCTGCATCGTCAGTGACAACGGCACAGAGTTCACCAGCCGGGCGATCTTGAAATGGGCTGGTGATAACGGCGTTGATTGGCATTACATTGATCCCGGAAAGCCTCAGCAGAATGGCTTTATCGAGAGCTTCAACGGCAGCCTGCGTGATGAACTACTAAACGAAGAAATCTTTGACAGCTTGGATGATGCCCGTCGCAAGTTGGCGCTGTGGCGATACGACTATAATCACGTCAGGCCCCATTCATCGCTCGGCAACAAAACACCCGCAGAAGCACGTCGCGCGCTTGAGCAATTTGAGGGCTCCACACAAGACGCGCTTGCCCAAAACGAA
>JPUR01000343.1 GCA_001321835.1 Marinosulfonomonas sp. PRT-SC04 | reverse complement strand
GTTTATGCGTGAGAAACTGGGGATCGCTTAGGGACGGTTTGGTTGATGGTCTTGTCGCGCTTACGTTCCGGTCTCTTTAGAGCACTAATTGCTGTGAAGGAGATTAGGAATGGCAAAGAGATACACACACGAGTTTCGTCGTGATGCTGTGCGCATTGCAACCACCAGCGCTAGAGGTGGTCGCGGGAATTCGGACCAGTTGTTAAGGTGGATCGCCTTATGAGAAAGACGATTCAAAATGACGAAACGAAAGAACCATTCATCCCACTGCCCAGCAATCGTTTGCTTGCAAATGATGAAAGGGGGATTTTAAGGCCAAAGTTGCGCTTGAGGCAATCCGTGAAGAAATGACAATGGCTGAGCTGTCGAAGAAGTATGGTGTGCATCCGACACAGGTTGGGACTTGGAAGCGTGCGGCGATCAAGAATATGGCCGCAGGATTTTCTAAGCACAGCGGCGACCTAGGGCAAACCAATGAAGCCGAGATAGACAAACTGCACTCGAAGATTGGTCAGTTGGTGGTGGAGCGCGATTTTTTGAAACGCGCCTGGGATCGTTAAGCAAGGATCGCCGGCAGATGTGCATTGAACAAAGCCACCCGAGGATCAGCATACGACGGCAATGCCAGATGTTGTCACTGGCGCGCTCAAATCTGTATTACACACAGAAAGGCGAGAGTGCCGAGAATTTGCGGTTTATGAAAACCATAGACAAGCAATTCGTGGATACGCCTTGGTATGGATCGCGCCAAATGGCGCGACACATGCAGCGGCAGGGTCATAAACACGCACGGGTATGAGGGTGTTCAGAATTCCGTGTCACAGGGTTAGCCTAGATGTCGAGCACGTCG
>JPUR01000342.1 GCA_001321835.1 Marinosulfonomonas sp. PRT-SC04 | reverse complement strand
GAAAACATAAAAGAAGCGTTTCGAAATATTGACTTTTCAGCCTATGAGGGTGTCGGTGACGACAGCTTTGCACCCATATTTGTCACCGGCATGCCCCGTTCCGGCACCACATTGGTGGAGCAAATTCTGGCCAGCCACAGCACCGTGACAGGGGCCGGTGAAATCGGGGCTTTTTCCCGCGCGGCCTATGGGGTGATCGGCACATCAGAGGGGGCGTTCAATCTGGTCAGCAACATCGGCAATGAGCCTCTGAAATTGCTGGGCGAGCAATACACAAAACATATGCGCGACCTTTTCCCTGATGCGGACCGGATCACCGACAAATCGATCCAGACCTATGCGTTTATGGGGTTGGTAAAGATCGCCCTGCCCCGCGCCCGTGTCGTGGTGGTGCGCCGTGATCCGCGCGACACCCTGTTGTCGATTTATAAAAACGTGTTTCGCGAGGGCACCCATGGCTACGCCTATAACCTGCGCGATCTTGGCGCTTATTATAAAATGTTCGACGATATGATCGCGTTTTGGCACGAGCTTCTGCCCGGATATTTCCACGAAATCCACTATGACGCCCTCACCGCCAACCCCGAGGCCGAGGCCCGCAAACTGTTGGCCGCCTGCGATCTGGACTGGGAAGACGACTGTTTGAACTTTCACCAGAGCAAACGCCGTGTCGATACCCTGTCGGTTTATCAGGTGCGCCAACCGATTTACCGCTCGTCCGTTAAGGCGTGGGAGCGGTATAAAGACGATTTGGGCGAGCTGTTTGAGGCGTTAGAATAATCTGGGAAATTCCCGCTTGCATGGAGGCGTGATGCACCCTGAACGCTGGACACTGGCCTTGGTTCGACATGCGTAACCATCTGCGGAGAGGTGCCGGAGTGGTCGAACGGGGCGGTCTCGAAAACCGACACAATTCCAGCAAAACAAAGCGTCTGATTGTAAAACTATCGCAGAACGTAGCAAAAACGAAACGTGAATTAGTAATACCCTCTATTATCATGCGGATAACCTTCGGCTATCCAAAGGCAGCTTCCAGCCCCAAAGCGGTCCTTGCCCAACTGACACGTTGGGACGGATGCGGACCATTAATGCGGATGCAAACTGTCGGGCTGGATATCCCAAAAGCAGCCGTTCGAGCCACCAATGCAGAAAGTTATAGGACAATGGCCGGTCTGAGACCTTACTGACAGTTAAGGAACCTCTGAACAACGCCCAGATTTCTGTGCTATAATTCTGGCAGGAATTA
>JPUR01000341.1 GCA_001321835.1 Marinosulfonomonas sp. PRT-SC04 | reverse complement strand
AAATGAAAACGATCCGGCGGTAAAGCGCTTAGGCGGTGGGTTTGGGTTGGTTTTATGGCCCGTTACTGGCGATGGTCGGCATTATTGGGCAACCGCCGCGCCATTTTTGGTTGGCGGCAGCAGCGACAGTGGCTTGGTGTTCTACTATTATTTCGCGTTGATTTTGGTGGCGGGTCCTGTGTTGGCGGATGTTGCAAAAGGCATCGAGATCCTGGATTCTGGCGATGTTCAGGGCTCCGTAAAAGAGTTTCAGGCAGCATTTAAGGCTGGTGATGCGGATGGTGCATTTTACATTGGTCGGCTGTTTGAAATGGGTCTTGGCACCGATGAGGACATGCGCCGTGCCTCGGAATTATATGCTGCATCCGTATCCAAGGGCAGCGCTCTGGCGCAAAACCGGCTTGGTTTGATGCATCTTAATGGCGAGTTTGTGCTTCAGGATTATCAGCGCGCTGCCACGTTGATTTGTGCGGCCGCAGAGCAAGGCGATGTGAATGGTCAGTTTAATTGCGGGCTGCTGTATTCCGAGGGCAAAGGCGTTGCGCGGGATGCAGAACGGGCTTTTGCCTATTGGAGCCAAGCCGCTGACGCAAAGCATGTGGCGGCGATTAATTATGTCGCTCAGGCGTACCGTGATGGGGCTGGCGTTACGTTGGATGCTCAGAAATCTGTCGAACAATTCACAATCACGGCGGCTGCGGGCAACCCGATGGGCTTGCATGAACTTGCCAAAGCCTATGCGGTTGGGGCGGGGGTTGAGCGTGATTTGGTGACGGCGCATGGCTATGCCAATCTGGCCGCGGTGCGTGGGCTGCAAGAGGCGCGCGTGTTGCGTGATAATCTGGCCGCTGAGCTGGACGGGGTTGGGTTGGACGCGGCGCAGGCCTTTGCGCGAGACTGGAAATCCGTCCCGATTGAGCAAGCCGGTTAAGGACTAATTTTGGTGTTTGTTGTGCCTATGTGGCTCTGTTTTGCCGCCTTATTTTTATCCACCACTGTCGCTTTGGCGCAGGCGGTTCTGCCTGTGGCTGATGCGCAGGTGTTCGCGGATTGGCGGGTTTTGTGCCAAGCCGAGGGCACCGCGACGCGCTGTCAGATGTTGGTCTTGTCACGGTTTAGTTCCGATCTCTTTAGAGCAATAATTGCTATGAAG
>JPUR01000340.1 GCA_001321835.1 Marinosulfonomonas sp. PRT-SC04 | reverse complement strand
TTATTCAACAGCTTCAGGGCTCTTGCTGCTTGGCAGGCTTCGGCCGGCCTTGGCCAGCTGCGCTTCGATGTCGCTTAGGCGGTGGCAAAAGCGCGGGGCATTCATCCGGTTCACAACATTTCGGCACAAAAGCCCTGATAGCATGGCGCGATCATCGTCGCCCAACCGCATCAGCAGGCGACGCAAGTAAGGTAAATAGTCATGACGGGTCCGAAACAGACTATGGAACTGCGGCGCAATAGCACCACCGGCCACAGCGGTGTCGAGCAGCGGTTGCAGGATCTGCATATTGACTATGTCCTGCAGGATATGGCGCCCCAGATAGCGACAGCGCAGTTTGGTCACATGTGGGCGGGTGAACAGGGCGGCGTGCATGGCGTCCAGCTCTTCTTCGGGGTCATAAAACACGAACCCATGATTGGCGGCCTCGATCATATCGGGGGCATAGCCGTAGCGGTCGGTGAAAGAGGTGCGGTGCATCGCTTTAAAGCGGTGATCCCATTCGGTGATGCGCGGATCCAGCGTTGCCTGCGGGTTACAGACCATCACAGTGCAGCCCGGCGCCACCACGCAATAGGCGGCGGCGGCATAGCCACACATGCCATCGCCGATGAAAATAACCTGATCGAAGTTTTCAAAAAAGCCGTCATCGACCAGCCGGTCAAAAAAATCATACACCGCTTGATCACGAAACCAGGTGTTGCCATTGGCGATGATGCACAGGTGTGACCAGCCGTTTTCGGCCACCAGTTTAAAGCCAAGCGGCTGGTGGCTGTCTGTATCTTTTGCGATGCTGTCGAGGGTTTCAAATGTCACCAACAAGGTTGGCGAGGCGTCAGTCAGAATCGCAAAATGCCGCGTGCCCAAGGGCATGAAATAGCCACGTTCCTCGCCAATGTCTTCCAGATCATTCAGCCATGCCTCGGTTTGTGCATCGAGAGGGGGGGATTTTTGGCTGTCATGCATTTAGCTGGCTGTCATGCATTTAGCTGGCTTTCATTGCTGTTCGTGACCTTAGATATTTCAGTTAATTTAGCCAAAATAATGTTCCTGCGCGACCAAAATAACGGCATATATGATAAGGTTCGTGTCCAATAGGCGGCTTTTACGCGGTTTGTTGCCCAATCTAAGGGTAGTTGGGCACAGGTGTGCCATACCAGTTAACAACTCCCTTTTACAGCACCCTGAATGCAGCAAGATTTTGGGCGGATTTGGGGCGATTGATCCGCGAAATACCCAATCGTTTGATTTATAACGATTTATGTAAAATGAGTGTTTCTTTTTAATGGTTTGCCAAGACGCTGCCTGCGGGCAGTATCAGCTGCGGTGCAGGGTTGCGGTGAGCATGCCCATGCCGATCAAAGCGGTGCTGATCAAATCGCTGCCGCCGAGACGGTTGATCCATTTCAGCACCGAGGGGCGGCGGATGCGCCTGCGCAACGGGTCCGCCAGCAAAGCATAGGGCAGCGCGTTGATCGCGCCAAAGCCCACGAATGTGATCGCCATGGTGATGCATTGCGGTAGGGCGGGCAACTCGGGCCTGAGGAACTGCGGTACAAAGGCGATGATGAAGATAATTCCCTTTGGGTTCAGTGCTGTGACCATCGCCGCGTGGCCAAAGACCTGTTTGGCGGGCGTTTGGACTGGTGTGGAGACATCCTCCAGATGCGGCGTGCTGCGCAACAGTTTGATGCCGAGAAACACCAGATAGGCCGCTCCGACCCATTTCAGCATTGTGAACGCCCAAGCCGAGGTCTGCATGATCGCACCCAGCCCCGCCATTGAGGTCGTCACCACGATCAAATCCCCAAGCGCCACGCCCATCGCGGTGGCCAGCGCCACACGGCGGCCTTGGGTGAGCGCATAGGAGATCACCAACAGGATGGTCAGGCCGGGAATGACCAGAAAACGAAGGTCGCAGCGGCGAAGGTGAGCCAGAGATCAAACGGCATGGGGCAACCTATCGTTTAGAACATAAAGACAGAAGAGAAGATTAATAACAGCGGTATGAACGGGGCGGGGATAAACATCATCAGCATCAGGGGTAAATTAGGGTCGGCTTCCATTACGCTATACTCCGGCTTGGCCTGATCAGATCAGCGCCAATAGATTAAAAACGGCACAAATTGGTGGGAGCGTTAGAGATTCCGTGTCATTTCTGTAAACTGAGTAAAAGGAATGA
>JPUR01000339.1 GCA_001321835.1 Marinosulfonomonas sp. PRT-SC04 | reverse complement strand
TCCATCTCGGGTAGGGCGCGCTCCCAGCGGCCGATGATCCATGCAACAACGCCCTATTTTATTGAAATAACCACGAGCCCGCGGGAATTAAATACAGCTGAGCAATTCATTGTGGTGTGCGGTGAATTCCAGCCGTACCGCCAACGGTGGGCGTAGATGGATGCGCAGACCTTTGATAATGTCTGGTGCAGGCTTGCCAAATAATCTGTCCGCTTCGGCGTTGGTGAAACCGGCAATTTGGGTCGCCTCAAGCCAAGCGCTGATTTTATCGGCAATTTTGATCTGTTTTTTCACAGCTTTTGGAAGGGCGGCAGGCAGGCCAAACCGGATGTGAATGGCGGCGGTCAAGCGTTGATCCAGCGCTTCGTATTCCGGCCCTATCGCGGCCTTAACCGGTGAAATCATATCGCCAATCACATATTCCGGTGCGTCATGTAACAGGGCGGCCAACCGCCATTTAACCGGTGCTTTGGGCTGGATTAGAGAATAAATCTGTTCAACCAACAGCGAATGTTCGGCCACCGAATACGCGTAATCTCCAATGGTTTGCCCGTTCCAGCGGGCCACAAAAGCCAGACCATGCGCGATGTCCTCGATCTCGATATCGACGGGGGTTGGGTCAAGCAGATCAAGCCTGCGACCTGAAAGCATACGTTGCCATGCGCGCGGTTGGGGGGGCATTCTGGTGGATCCTTGCTTTGGCGACTGTTGCTTGCCGATAGTGGCGCATTTCTGATCCGCAGTCATTATGTTTTGATGTTTGATGCGACCCTTGTCCGGTCGGCGAGAAACGCCAGTTAATGGGTTGATAAGTTGCTCTCAGTAAGAACCGGTGCTATCTGGCCCTAGAAGCCTATTCATAAGCGTAAGGAAACCTGCCCAATGGCAACTGATTACATTGTAAAAGACATCGCGCTGGCCAGTTATGGCCGCAAAGAGCTGGATATCGCAGAAACCGAAATGCCGGGCCTGATGGCGCTGCGTACGGAATATGGCGAGAGCCAGCCGTTGAAAGGCGCGCGGATTGCAGGCTCCCTGCACATGACCATTCAAACCGCGTGTTTGATTGAAACACTGGTGGCGCTGGGCGCTGAAGTGCGTTGGGCATCCTGCAATATTTTCTCGACCCAAGATCACGCTGCTGCGGTGATTGCTGAATCTGGCGTTCCAGTGTTCGCGATCAAAGGCCAGTCACTGGTTGAGCATTGGGATTATCAGGACCGTATCTTCATGTTCAATGAGGGCACCTGTAACCTGATCCTCGATGATGGTGGTGATGCCACGCTTTACATTCTGCTGGGCGCTCGCGCCGAAGCTGGTGAGGTCGAGCTGCTGGAAAATCCACAATCCGAAGAAGAAACTGCCATTTACGCGCAGATCAAAAAACGTTTGGCCTCTAGCCCCGGTTGGTTCACCAAACAACGTGATGCGCTCCAAGGTGTTTCTGAGGAAACCACCACCGGCGTTCACCGTCTGTATGAATTGGTTAAAGAAGGCCAGCTGCCGTTCCCTGCGATCAACGTGAACGACAGTGTGACCAAGTCGAAATTCGACAATAAATACGGTTGTAAAGAATCCCTGGTTGATGGCATCCGCCGCGCCACTGACACCATGATGGCTGGTAAAGTTGCCGTGGTTTGTGGCTATGGCGATGTTGGCAAAGGTTCCGCCGCGTCGCTGGCCGGTGCCGGTGCTCGCGTTAAAGTAACCGAGGTCGACCCGATTTGTGCATTGCAAGCTGCGATGGATGGCTTTGAGGTTGTCCTTCTAGAAGATGTGGTCGATAGCGCCGATATTTTCATCACCACAACTGGCAACAAAGATGTGATCCGGATCGAGCATATGCGCGAAATGAAGGACATGGCAATTGTTGGCAACATTGGTCACTTTGACAATGAAATTCAGGTCGCGAGCCTGAAGAACCACAAATGGACCAACATCAAAGACCAAGTGGATATGATCGAAATGCCATCTGGCAACCGGATCATTCTGCTGTCCGAGGGTCGCTTGTTGAACCTTGGCAACGCCACTGGGCACCCCAGCTTTGTGATGTCCGCGTCCTTCACCAATCAGGTTTTGGCGCAGATTGAACTCTGGACCAAAGGCGATGAGTATAAGAACGACGTTTATATCCTGCCAAAACATCTGGACGAAAAAGTTGCGCGCCTGCATCTGGACCGGATCGGCGTAAAACTGTCCAAACTGAGCAAAGAGCAAGCTGATTACATCGGCGTGTCGGTGGATGGGCCATTCAAAGCAGAGCATTACCGCTACTAAGCTTCTGTAATCATTTTATAAAATCACAATCTAAACGGCCGCCTCGCACCACGCTGGGCGGCCGTTTTCATTTGGGGTGGCGCAGAAACATACGCTCCAAGAAAAGCACTTTGTTTTTGACATAATTAACGATAGCTTGCAGGCGCTGGCCCATGTTGGGCTTATTTAACGAAGCATGTCTTCGAAATTTTTGGTGGGAGTAAACCTTATGGGTAAAAGAGATGACTTGATCGCGCAGTACGCTGATGATCTGAAAAACAAATGTGGCATGTCGGCTGACATGGATTTGCTGACAAAAGTCACAATCGGCTGCGGCCCTGCCATCTATAACGCCGATGCCTCGACCGTTGCGGCATCGCAGCCTGCCGAACTCGAAACCGTGAAAAACAACTTCCTGATCAAAAAGCTGGGCCTGACCGACGGCCCACAACTGATGGATGCGATCAATGCCGTGCTGGACACATATGGCCGCTCCGAGCGTAGCAAATACCGCGCTGTGGTTTATTACATGCTGACCAAACATTTCGGCAAAGAATCTGTATACGGCTAAACCCCGAATACCGATGTGATTAGAAGCGTCCGTCATTTTGGCGGGCGTTTTTTTGTTGGGTTGTTTCAGACGCTCTAATTTGAACTTCTTTATCCACACTTGGCATTTGCTTTGAATCATCTGCCACCGTAGTGGCGTTGTTGCATGGATCATCGGCCGCTGGGAGCGCGCCCTACCCGAGATGGAT
>JPUR01000338.1 GCA_001321835.1 Marinosulfonomonas sp. PRT-SC04 | reverse complement strand
ATATTACCCCGTCTGAGCTGGGCGCATTGTTGGATGAATTGTTGGGCGATCTGCCTGCCGCTGGGGCCGAAATTCCAGTGCGGGCGCAGTATCAACTGACTGGCGGCTTGACTGTGGTGGAGTTTGACACGCCGCAATCTGTGGTGACTTTTGGCCATGAAGGGATCAAACGCGACGATGATGATTTCTTCGCCGCATACCTGATGAATACCATTCTGGGTGGCAGTGGTCGTCAATCTCGCTTGATGGAGGAAGTGCGTGAAAAACGCGGGCTGACCTATGGTGTTTACAGCTATTTGGCGCCGATGGATTTTGGCGAAATGTATATGGGTCGGGTTGCCTCGGCCAATGACCGCGTGGCGGAAACCATTGAAGTGATCCGCAACGAGTGGATGAAAATGGCTGAAAACGGGGTGAGTGCCGAGGAACTGGATGGGGCAAAAACCTATCTAACTGGTGCCTATCCACTGCGCTTTGATGGCAACGGGCCGATTGCCAATATCATGGTTGGGATGCAAATGCAGGGTCTGCCGATTGACTATATCGCCACTCGAAATGACAAGGTGAACGCGGTCACGCTGGATGATATTTCCCGCATGGCCAAACGGCTGGTGCGCCCAGATGATTTGCATTTTGTGGTGGTCGGGCAGCCCGAGGGGCTTGAGCCAAGCGATTAACCGATCCGGCGAAAGCGTGTGGTCAAACCGAGGCGGATTATGCTAGTTTAGCGACATGCCCACATCAAGCCCCACCATAGATGAAGACCGCCCAGCCATCCGTCAGTTGGATGACGCCGCGATCAACCGGATTGCGGCGGGCGAAGTGGTGGAGCGCCCGGCTTCAGCGGTTAAAGAGCTGATCGAAAATGCGCTGGACGCAGGCGCGCACCGCATTGAGGTCTCCTATGCGGACGGTGGTAAAACCTTGATCCGCGTGGTCGATGACGGTCACGGGATTTCGGCCGATGATTTGCCACTGGCGATGTCACGCCACGCCACCAGCAAGATTGACGGCTCGGACCTTTTGAACATTCACACCTTCGGATTTCGCGGTGAGGCTTTGCCATCTTTGGGCGCAGTTGGTCGGCTGACCATCACATCGCGGATCAAGGGCGCTGATGCGGCACAGATCCGTGTGGCGGGCGGCGTGATGGAAGCGGTAAAGCCAGCGGCGCTGTCCAGTGGCACAGTGGTCGAATTGCGCGACCTGTTTTACGCCACTCCTGCGCGTTTGAAATTCCTGCGCACTGATCGCGCCGAGGTGCAGGCGATTGGTGATGTGGTGAAGCGGCTGGCGATGGCCGAGCCGTTCGTCAGCTTTACTTTGCGTGATGTATCGGGTGGTGGTGAGGGGCGCTTGACCTTTCGTGCCGACGCTGAAACCGGTGATATGTTTGACGCATTGCACGGCCGATTACGGCAAGTGTTGGGCGCGGAGTTCGCCGAAAACGCGCTAAAGATTGATGCTGAGCGTGAGGATATTGCGCTGACCGGATATGCGGCGTTGCCGACATTTTCGCGCGGATCAGCGGTGATGCAATACCTGTATGTGAATGGCCGTCCCGTGCGCGACAAGCTGTTGATCGGTGCATTACGTGGGGCCTATTTTGATTTCCTATCGCGAGATCGGCATCCAGCGGCGGTGTTGTTTCTAGAATGTGATCCGCATTTTGTGGACGTTAATGTGCATCCGGCCAAATCCGAAGTACGGTTTCGCAACCCCGGTTTGGCGCGTGGTTTGATCGTGTCGGCGCTGCGCCATGCCTTGGCTGAAGCGGGGCATCGGGCCTCGAGTACGGTGGCAGATGCAACCTTGGGCGCGTTTCGACCCGAGGTTCCTGCCGGACGGGTTTACCAGATGGATCGCCCCTCGCAGGGCGCGACCGCAGCGAGCTATGCCATGCAGGCACCAGCGTTTGAGGCGACCGGATTTGGCGAGGCCAGCGCGCGGTTTGAAGCGCCGATTGAAACGGATGCGCCGACCCATTTGCCATTGGGCGCGGCGCGGGCGCAGGTGCATGAAAACTACATTATCGCCCAAACTGCGGATGGCATGGTGATCGTTGATCAACATGCGGCGCACGAGCGTTTGGTCTATGAAAATTTGAAGAAACAGATGGCCGAAAACGGGGTCGCGGCGCAGGCGTTGTTGATCCCTGAAATTGTCGAATTGAGTGAGGGTGATGCGGCGCAGTTGTTGGCAATGGCCGATGATTTGGCACGGCTTGGTTTGGTGATTGAGCCGTTCGGATCTGGCGTAATTGCAGTGCGCGAAACCCCGGCAATTTTAGGTACGGTGAATGCCAAGAAGATGATCCTTGATATTCTGGATGAGCTGGCCGATCTGGGCGACAGTCTGACCGTGCAGGCCCGCATCGAGGCGATCCTGAGCCGCGTGGCTTGTCATGGCTCGATCAGGTCAGGGCGGCGGATGCAGGCGGACGAGATGAATGCGTTATTGCGCGAAATGGAAGCCACGCCACATTCGGGCCAATGCAACCACGGACGGCCAACCTATGTGGAACTAAAATTGGCAGATATTGAGAAATTATTTGGACGTAGATGATGGAAGTTTCTGAGATGTTTGAGTCGTTCTGGATGGCCGCTGTGGTGGGCGGCGGCATCATTGTATTGGTGATGCTTTTTCTGTTGGTGATGATGGTGCGCCGCGCGGGGCGTTCGGCCTTGGCCACGGAGCGAGTGGCGGTGCAGATGAACAATTTGGGTCAAGCCGTGACGGTACTTGGCTCTGGTCAAGAGCAGTTGCAAGGCAGCTTGCGCACGGTGTCAGATGCGCAGGCCACCGGGCAGGCGCAGGTGTTGCAGAGCATGGAAGCGCGGCTGGCGCAGATGCAGCAACAGATGAATGATCGGCTGCATGAAAACGCAATGAAATCGGCGCGATCCTTAAGCGATATGCAGGACAAGATGAAGGAAACCTTGCAAGGCAACACCGTCAAAACCACGCAGTCGTTGACCCAGTTGCAGGAGCGGCTGATGGTGATTGATAAAGCCCAAACCAATATTGAAAAACTGTCGGGGGATGTGTTGTCGTTGCAGGACATTCTGTCGAACAAACAGGCACGCGGGGCGTTTGGTGAAATCCAGTTGAACGACATTGTCAGCAAGGCGTTGCCAGCGGGCAGTTACAAAATGCAGGTGACCTTGAGCAACGGTAAGCGGGCTGATTGCCTGATCGATTTGCCGAACCCGCCGGGGCCAATTGTGATTGATTCCAAGTTCCCGTTGGAGGCCTATGAGGCCTTGCGAAATGCCAGCAATGACTGGGAAACCAAAGAGGCCGTCGCGGCATTTAAGGTGTCAGTGAAGGGCCACATCAAGGCGATTTCCGAGCGCTACATCATAGAGGGTGAAACCGCAGACGGGGCGCTGATGTTTTTACCATCCGAGGCGGTTTACGCCGAGCTGCACTCCAATTTCCCTGAACTTGTGCGGATCGGTTTTGATGCGCATGTCTGGATCGTTTCTCCGACCACCTGCATGGCGACGCTGACCACGATGCGCGCCATTCTAAAGGATGCGCGGATGCGCGAGCAGGCCGGTGCCATTCGCAAGACCCTGCGCCAGTTGCACCGTGATGTTGAGATGGTGGTGGAACGGGTTGGTAAGCTGGACACTCACTTCAATCAGGCGCGTGCCGATCTGGACGGAATCGGTGTGGCGGCCGAGCGTGCCGGTAAGCGTGCCGCGCGTTTGGATAACTTTGATTTTGAGGAATTGGCGCCTGAGACGGGTGCGGCAAATGTGGTCCCGATTGGGAATTCCAACGATTAGGCTATGATATTCGTCGGTTTTGGGGCAAACTAGATCCAGATTCGAAAGGTATGTCCAATGCTTGAGATCAGCACCAATAAAATTGCCCGCGTCATTATTCGTGCCCGTGAACTGGGCGCTAAGGTGGGGCGCTGGGACCGGCCTTCGGATGATGCCGGTGCCGAAACCATTCTGGAAAATCGAGCCGGCGATGCCACTGATGCCGAGTTGCGCAGCTACATTTCGGACATGAACACTGACGAGCAGGCCAGCCTCGTGGCGGTGATGTGGATCGGGCGCGAGACCTTTGAGGCCGCCGAATTGGCGGAGGCGATCGAAACCGCAAAGCAGGAAGCGACAGCCCCGACCGAGAAATATCTCTTGGGCATTCCGCTATTGTCAGATTATTTAGAGAGCGGTCTGGATGCGTTGGGATATTCGGTAGAAGAGGTCGAAGAGGGCTTTTTGTAAGGGCTGCTTGCCGTGTTACATCCGCAAGCAAAATAAAAAGAGGCCCCATTTGGAGCCTCTTTTTTCGTGTCGTTACCCGTGTTTAGATCGTAACCGGAGGGTGTTCAGAATTCCGTGTCACAGGGTTAGCCTAGATGTCGAGCACGTCG
>JPUR01000337.1 GCA_001321835.1 Marinosulfonomonas sp. PRT-SC04 | reverse complement strand
CCGGTGATGCACCATCTTCGCGCTCGAATGCCTTAAGGTGGCACCGGCATCCAGCACCACGACGGACAAAGGGTTCAGCCCGTTTTCGCGCCCCTTGGCTAAGGCTGCCTGAATAATGGTTCGTGCGGCTTTAAGTTAATTTCTGGCATAATATGCCTCTTTTAGCTGCTGGATTTCAATTCTAGACGGCGTGCGTGCAACACCGGTTCGGTATAACCCGAGGGCTGCACACGCCCCTTGAACACCAGAGCACAGGCGGCCTGAAAGGCAATGCCGTCAAACTGCGGTGCCATGGTGTTGTAGGTCGGATCATTGGCATTCTGACCATCCACCACAGCGGCCATTTTGCGCATTGCGGCCATCACCTGATCAGCATCAACCACCCCGTG
>JPUR01000336.1 GCA_001321835.1 Marinosulfonomonas sp. PRT-SC04 | reverse complement strand
CCGGCACGCTATACAGCTGTTGGCTGCCAGAACGATCACTTTCAAACACGATCTGCTTACCATCCGGCGAGAAGCTGGGCGCGGTCTCGATTGAGGGGGCCGAGGTCAGGCGCACGGGTGTGCCGCCATTCACTGCCATCCGGTAAATATCGGTGTTGCCGCCCGAAGACAGCGAATAGACCACAGTTTTACCATCCGGCGAGAAGCGCGGTGCAAACGTCATGGTGCCGGGTTGGTTCGCCAACGCGCGACGCCCAACGGACGCCACATCCAGCACGTAAATCTTTGGAAAACCGGATTCATAAGACGTATACAACACCCGATCACCGCTGGGCGAGAACCGAGGTGCCAGAACCAGCGACCGACTGTCGGTTAAAAATTTCACATTGGCGCCGTCATAGTCCATGATCGCCAAACGTTTTTTACGATCATTCTTGGGACCGGTTTCCGCCACATAAACCACGCGGCTGTCAAAATATGCGCCCTCGCCAGTGATCCGGCTATAGGCAGCGTCAGCCACTTTATGCGCCATCCGCCGCCAGCTGGTGGTGGTGCCGCCAAATTGCAAACCATCGCCAAGTGCTGCGCCCGAAAACACATCAAACAGCCGGAACTTGACCGTCACCTTGTTACCATTCACATGCACCGCACCGACAATCAGCGCCTGTGCATTGATGGCCTTCCAGTCGGCATATTGCACCGGAGAATTAAAATTGGTGATGCTGGAAATATAGGCCGCCTTGGGGATCTCGCGGAACAATCCAGTGCCCGACAAATCAGCGGCCACCACGCGAGAAATCTGGCGGGCAAGCGTACTGGCCGCTGCATTTTCGGCCACAAAATCCGGCACTGCATAGGGCAGTGGCGCAACAACACCATCGGTGATTTCAATCCGCAAAGGTTCGCTTTGGGCATCGCTCGCAGTGACAATCGGCGCGGCCACTGTCAATAACAAGGCCACGGCAGATGCCACCAGATGCTTCACAGGATGTTTCATGTTCAATTGACCCTCATTTTATCTGGATTAAACGTCATTTCGATCTCACGCCAATGGGAATATTTCTCAACCGGCAGCTTATAGCCACCTTTTTGGCAGATAATGATCGCACGTCTCGCATTTTGGAATGCGGTATTCACAGCGGTATCATCACCGCCTTTGCTGCTGACCAAACGCAGCGAATTAGCGACCACCTTACCGGTTTTCTCAAGCGTCACGCCGACCACAACAGTGACCCGCGAGGAGGCGCTACCAACATCCACGTGCCAACAATTTGATACCGCAACCCGCAGCGCATCTTTGTCACCATAGGACAACGGCGGACCAACCGGAGCTGAGGTCGTAACTGCCTCTTGTTGAACACCGGCCAAAGCATCGGCAATCGCATCACGGGTGCTGCTGGTTGCCGTCGCAGTTTCAACCGGCGGCGTTGCCCGACTAGGACGCACGCTTGGGCGCGATGATCTGGTCGGGGCCGAACTTGCCGGCTCATCTGCCTCGGTGACGATCCGGTCGTTGGCCTCTTCCGGCGCGGTTGCTTCGGTGATCTGGCTTTCGGTCGGGGCTTCGGTATCCGGCGTGGCGACCTCCTGCACATCATCGGCAATCACGGTATCCGGTGGCGGTGCCTCAACTGGGGTTGGGGCCACACGCGGGGCGGGACGTGGGGATGCGGTGGTGGCAAGCGGTGCCTGCACCGCCGGCGCGACCTCGACCGGAGGCTGCACAACTGGCGGCGGGGTCTCGACGACCTCCTCCAGTGGGGGCGGGGTTTCAATCACATCAGGTGCCTCATCGACCGGCGGCGTTGGCGCGACCGGTTCAGGGCGCACGGCTGGCGGTCTGGGCGGTGTTGGCTCTACCGTTGGGCTGGGCTGCGGCGTGCTTAAGGCCGCAAACTCCTCGCTGGAAATGATCGACACCTCGGACACAACAACCAGATCTTCCTCAGGTACAGAGGAAAACATGTGACCAAAAAGCGCCCACGCCAGCAAGATCCCATGCCCAATGCCGGAAATATAATAACCGGTTTTCATCTCTTAGCCGCCGCCAAAATTCGGGCCACCGGATTCTGTCACCAACCCAATGTTGGAAAATCCGCCCGCATTCAACGCACCCATAACCTGCACGACTTTTTCATAAGAAATTGCACCATCGGCCCGCAGGAACACTTTGTTATCTGAACGCTCTGCCGCGATCGCCCGTAATTTCGGGATCAGCTGCTCCATACTAATTTCAGTCTCCTGTAACATCAGCACACCCTCCGCCGTCATGGTGATGGTCAGCGGCTCTTCCTGTGCACCGGGCAACGGGGTTGCCGCAGTTTTCGGCAACTCGACCGGCACCCCGACCGTCACCAGCGGCGCGGCAATCATAAAGATAATCAACAACACCAACATCACATCAACAAACGGCGTGATGTTGATCTCGCTCATCACCGAGCCACTGCTATTGCGACGCCGACGCCGACGCCGACCGCCGCCCTGACCGCCTTGAACACCCCCGCCCATATCAGCTGTCCAACTGACGGCTAAGGATGGTGGCAAACTCGTCGGCAAATGCCTCGTAGCCAGCAATAATCCGGTCACTGTCGGTCGAGAGTTTGTTATAGAACACCACCGCAGGGATCGCTGCAAACAGGCCCAAACCGGTGGCAAGCAATGCCTCGGCAATGCCCGGTGCGACCACAGCCAGATTGGTGCTTTGTTGCTGGGCGATCTCGATGAACGCGTTCATGATGCCCAGAACCGTGCCGAATAAACCAACGAATGGCGCGGTCGATCCAACCGTGGCTAGAAACGACATGCTGGTGTTCAGCTTCTCAGATTCCTTGGCAATCGCCACATCCATTGAGCGATCAATCCGCGATTGTGCGCCAGCAATCAGCCCACCATCTTCGCGGTGCGAACGTCGCCACTCCAACATTCCGGCCGCAAATATCTTCTCGGCAGGGCCCTCGGGGCTGGTGCCGATTTTGTCAAACAACTCGTCCAACGGATCACCTGACCAAAAAGCGTGGTCGAACACCTCGGCTTCGGCCCGAGATTTGCGATAAGCAATCGTTTTGGTGGCAATGATTGACCATGACCAAAACGAGGCCACCATCAACATGATCATCACTAATTTTACGGTAAGGGTTGCGCGTAAGAAAAGCGCCAAAAAGGAGAAATCAATCTCCTGCGCCATCGCAAGGGTCTCAGTTTCCATATGCCTGCTCTTTTTTGTTTGGCCACTCTAGCGGCGGCTCTGATTAACAGCAAATATAGAAGGTCTTCACGGGGAATGCTATCAATTGCGCGTCACAACCGCGTGCGGCAGGCGGGTTTTGGACGATTTTAGCGTGATTAATGTAACAATTGGCGGATATTTGCCGGCATTCGCACCACTTGCCCCGTATCCGACACCACCACGACAGTGACAACAGCGTGAAATATCGCCTCACCGCCGCGTTTCACCACCTGATCCATCACCAACCGCGCCCCCGTGACCTGCACAACCTCGGTCTCGACCACCAATTCATCATCCAAATGCGCCGAGGCCAAATAATCCGCCTCAACTCGGCGCACCACAAACACTTGGCCCGCGTCCTTCATGGCCCGCTGATCAATCCCCAATCCACGCACCCAGTCCGATCGCGCCCGCTCAATATACTTCAGGTAATTGGCGTAATAAACGATACCGGCCATGTCGGTATCCTCGTAATAAACCCGAATATCAAATGTATGTGTCATCTACCTAGTCCGATTTGATCAGCCCCGAAAATCCGGCAACCGCCAGCAATGATAGTGCCCAGCCCATGATGATTTGCAACCAAAGGAACCTCTGAACAACAGGGCTTTCGGTGCGCGGAGGTTTTCGACCGCCGCCC
>JPUR01000335.1 GCA_001321835.1 Marinosulfonomonas sp. PRT-SC04 | reverse complement strand
GCACCAAAATCACCCCCGAGGGTGTTTGGCTCACGCAAGCGCTGGAAGTTTCCGTTTAGCTGCATTATCTAAGCGATAACTTTGAGGAGAATTGCTGTGACAGATGACAAAGGCCGCGTGACCAAAGACGGGATCAGAATTTATCAATCCTCGGATTTTGACGGCATGTTTGCAGCTGGAAAATTGGCCGCTGAAATTCTGGACGAGGTCGCCCCGCTGGTGGTGGCGGGCGTCAGCACCGCCGAATTGGACCGTGTGATTACTGCGCACGTTAACACGGTTGTCTCGAAATCGGCGACCATCGGGTACAAAGGCTACAAGCATGCCAGCTGTATTTCGGTGAACCATGTGGTGTGTCACGGCATCCCGGGCGACAAGCGTCTGAAGGATGGCGATATCGTTAATATTGATGTCACGGTGATTGTTGATGGCTGGTTCGGTGACACCAGTCGGATGTATGTCGCGGGCAAACTGGGCCGCAAATCCGAACGGCTGGTGCAGGTCACGCA
>JPUR01000334.1 GCA_001321835.1 Marinosulfonomonas sp. PRT-SC04 | reverse complement strand
CGCCTTTGTCGGTGTCTTCAAGGGCTGGCTTGAACGGCGGTGTGTCCCACAGATCAAGCGGATCAACCGGTTGCACATCATAGTGGCCATAAAACAGCACATGTGTACCGGTGTCAGTGTTTTCTGGGCCAGCCGCATGGGCCATCACCATCGGGTGGCCTGGGGTGGTGCGTTTGCTGGCGTCAAAACCGATGGTTTTCAGATCCTGAACCAGCCAATCGGCGGCGCGATCCCAATCGGCCTCAAAGGCAGGGTCGGAGGAAATCGACGGAATGCGCAGCAGATCC
>JPUR01000333.1 GCA_001321835.1 Marinosulfonomonas sp. PRT-SC04 | reverse complement strand
CCGCGTCCATAATATCCTGATGCTCTTTTGCAATATCACGTTTTTGGTAGTTTGAGACTTGCATCGCCAGATAGCGATAGCGAATATTAAGATCATAAAGCTGGCTGCAATAGCGCAATAAAATTGGCGAGTCACACCCAGCCAGAATCGCCATATGGAACGACTTATGCCGCGCTTCAAATTCTTCGAGATTATCACGAGGACTGCGCACCATCCGGTGGTGGCAGATCACAATATTTTCTTCCCAATCATCCGTCGCATTTGCAATGCTTTCGCGCAGCGCCATACCCTCAAGAGCGCGGCGAAGTTTCAGAATT
>JPUR01000332.1 GCA_001321835.1 Marinosulfonomonas sp. PRT-SC04 | reverse complement strand
TTTTGATGCGGTGCAGGCCCATGATGTAGGGCGCGCAGATGTGCGATCGTCGTGAAAACAGCAATTGATCCGCCCCCTTTATCATGGTGTGGGGCGGATCAATCTGTCTCGTTAAGGCGGCGGTCTGCGAAAGCCACCAGCCCATTCAGCCGGCTGATATTTGACGCAGAGTGAGGATGGTTTCGACGCAGGCTGCCGCGGCTTCACGTCCCTTATTGTGGGCATCATCCCTGCTGCGCACTACGGCGTGATCTTGATTGTAGGTGGTCAAAATCCCGAAGCTTAAGGGGATGCCGGTTTCAAGCGAGGCGTTCATCAACCCCTTGCTGGCGGACTCGCTGATGTATTCGAAATGGGCGGTTTCACCCTTGACCACACAGCCAAGGCAAACCACCCCGTCGAACGCACCGCTTTTCGCAAGCGCCTTGGCAATCAGCGGAATTTCAAAGGCACCGGGGGCGTCGATAATGTTGTTCGGCGCAACCTCAATCCCTTGCTCACTAAGGTAGGCAAGCGCCCCCTTTCGCAAGCCCGAGGTGACGTCAGTGTTGAACTGGCTGACGAC
>JPUR01000331.1 GCA_001321835.1 Marinosulfonomonas sp. PRT-SC04 | reverse complement strand
ATTGTTTAATCACATTCGCTGGTATTTTTTTCTTTACCTTAAATGTCGCAGTGGTTTTGCGCTAAATTTAATATCTTTGGTAGATTTATTAATAGTGGATCATATTCTATTACGATAGAACTACTGTTTTGTAGGGCTACATTATACGGCGCCCCCCATTGTGCAACGCATCCTAAATAAACAGTAATATAATTCCAAAGCCTATTTTCGTATATGTTTTCATGCGACTATCTTTCTAAAATAATGTATTTAAAAATGTATCCTCCAAACGGTTTATGTCAATCACCACCTAATAGTGAGTAGGCTCAGCGAACCGCCTCAATCGGCCCCTCGGCACGACCATGGATGAATTGGTCCAGATAGGGATCATTACTGTTGTCCATATCGGCCACAGGTCCGCTCCACTGGATCACCCCGTCGTGCAGCATCGCCACCTTGTCGGCGATGGCGCGAACCGACGACATATCATGGGTGATGGTCATCGCGGTGACCCCCATTTCAACCACGATTTCGCGGATCAGCTCGTTGATCACGCCGGACATGATCGGGTCCAAACCGGTGGTCGGTTCATCAAAAAAGATGATCTCAGGCTCGGCAGCAATGGCGCGGGCAAGGCCAACGCGCTTTTGCATACCACCGGATAACTCCCCCGGAAACTGGTCGGCGACCTCGGGTTTCAGCCCGAC
>JPUR01000330.1 GCA_001321835.1 Marinosulfonomonas sp. PRT-SC04 | reverse complement strand
AAGTTGCGTCAATGGTTTCAAACAGGTTATGCGATTGGGTCATGTGTCTTCCGATGCAAACATGGCGGCAAGCTGCGCCATGGCTGTGTTGAAAATTGAAATGTCGGTGCCACGCCCGACGATGTTGGTGCCGTATTTTTCGTCTGAATAAAACGGATAGGAGCCAAAACGAAGCTCTGGAAAATCAGCGGCCAATTCTGCTAGAGGTTTGGCAATCACCCCCTCGGGCAACTCCAACCGCAGGGTTTGGCTGAGCAAGGGTTTGCCACCTGACAGGGTGGGCAACAGTGACGCCACCATGGCCTTGAACACCATAGGCACCCCCGCCATCACATGGACATTTTTTAACGTAAATCCGGGCGCGCTCGACACCGAATTTTCAATCAATGTGGCCCCTTCCGGAATGCGCGCCATCCGCAAACGGGCTTCATTCAGCTCGGTGCCAGTGCCGGCGTAATGCGAGACCAGT
>JPUR01000329.1 GCA_001321835.1 Marinosulfonomonas sp. PRT-SC04 | reverse complement strand
GCATCCCAGCCCGCGTTGCGCGCAGCTTGACGATGTCGGAGCCGATGACCTCCATTTCAGGCATCGCTTCAGCCAGCGCCACGCCTTCGGCCAGCGCGGCAACCGGTTCGCGGCGCGCATTATCAAAGGTCAGCTCTGGGTGCAGCACCCAGGCACGAGTCTTGCTCGGTGATTCAATTTCCATTTCGGCTTAGTCTTCTTCGCCGTCATACAGATTGATCGGCGCACCCGGCATAATGGTGGAAATCGCATGTTTATACACCAGTTGAGCCTGCCCGTCGCGGCGCAAAAGCACACAGAAATTATCAAACCAAGTGATAACCCCCTGCAATTTCACCCCGTTGATCAGGAAAATTGTCACTGGAATTTTGTTCTTGCGAACGTTGTTCAGGAACGCGTCCTGCAGGTTTTGTCTATCGGCAGCCATTGGTCTTTCGCCTTTTTATTGTGGTCTGCCCCTGTCGGGCATTTGAATATTATATTGAACCTATGATTATG
>JPUR01000328.1 GCA_001321835.1 Marinosulfonomonas sp. PRT-SC04 | reverse complement strand
TCTGCCGATACTAAAATAAAGATAGTAAAGGTAACTTTTAAAGTGAATTTCTCTAACACCTTGAAAAAGTTCCTCTAAAGATTTAGGCCTAATACTTCCATCATCTTCAGCAATAACTAGAATTTTGCTATAAGCAGCTTCTTTTTTTTGAAGATCATATTCAATACCAACTAATCTTAGTAACCATGCTAATACAATCATTAAAATTGTAC
>JPUR01000327.1 GCA_001321835.1 Marinosulfonomonas sp. PRT-SC04 | reverse complement strand
CTGCACGACAAGAGGGGATCCGCCGGCTAAATCAGGTGCCCGGGGCCACGGCGGCATTGGTAAATATGCGTCGCGATTTGCTGGCCATGGCAAAAACCGACCCCGGCATCGCGGCTCTAGATGTGGATTTCAGACATCTATTTGCGTCATGGTTTAACCGTGGTTTCTTGGTGTTGCGGCCGATTAACTGGGAAAGTCCCGCACATATACTTGAAAAAATAATTGCTTATGAGGCCGTTCATGCCATCGACAGCTGGGATGATTTGCGCCGCCGATTGCGCCCCACAGACCGGCGCTGTTTTGCCTTTTTCCATCCGGCAATGGCCAATGAGCCGCTGATTTTTGTTGAGGTTGCCCTCACGCGGGGCATTCCAAACTCCATCCAAGACGTCCTAACCGACGACCGCAAAGAAAGGCCTGGCGAAGATGCCAATACCTCCGTATTT
>JPUR01000326.1 GCA_001321835.1 Marinosulfonomonas sp. PRT-SC04 | reverse complement strand
GAAATGAGCGCGCGGAATTTACATGCGGGGTTACCGTGAGAACCTGTGTTTGATGGACCTCCCAAAGTGAACCAGCGCCCAACGCAACATCGACGCCCCTGCTGCAAGAAAAACTCCGCCCCAGATCGGCCCGTGCTGATAGGTGACATAGCCCAGCAACGGCACCCCAACCGCAATCAGAATATAAGCGCGGGTCCAGTAATTGTCTTTGCTGGGGATCATCGCCGAAATATTAGCAACAACCACCCAGACGAATGCAAGAGTCAGAGAGAGGCTCATACCTGTCCTTTCAAACGGATCATCAGGCGGAGTGTTAGATA
>JPUR01000325.1 GCA_001321835.1 Marinosulfonomonas sp. PRT-SC04 | reverse complement strand
GGTGCCAGCCATGTGGTCAAAACGGCCCAGCATTGGTTCAAAATATTCCGGTGACAAGATGATTTGGGCGCGACCTGAAATGCCGTCACCATCCGCGTCATCAGGGTCGGCACCAGCAATAATATCCACCGCTGGAATGGCTTCAAGTAAGCCAAGGCCGATCATCTGCTGGTCAATACGTGGCGACAACAGGACATCGGGCTGCATCGGCCCATAGCCCAAATTTTGCAGCTGGTATCTTGGTGCGCGCAGACTGGCGATGTCGCCGCCCGCCAAGGTGATTTCACCCTCTTGGTAGCTGACCTTGAGTTGCCCCTCAGGCAACAGGCCGCCAACCGAAATATCCTGAAATTGCAGCCCGTAAACCGGCTCGGCTTGGGTGGCGATATAGCCCTCAATCGCGGGCACATCGCCCCCGCCGGAAACCGACAGGCGCATGGACATCGAGGTGGTGGCCTCGGCGCTGTCTTGGGGCGGATGGCCACGGCCAGCATTTGGATGGCAACGCGCGCAAGAGCGGGCGTTATAGAGCGGGCCAACCCCGTCGGAGGCCTTGGTCGAGGATGGTGAAGACACCCAGAGTTTTTCGAACAAAGCCTCGCCGAGCAGGAA
>JPUR01000324.1 GCA_001321835.1 Marinosulfonomonas sp. PRT-SC04 | reverse complement strand
AATGTGGTGTGCATTTCATGGCCGAAACTTCGAAAATTCTAAGCCCCGAAAAAACGGTTTTGATCCCGGACTTGCAAGCTGGTTGCTCTTTGGCTGAATCAATTACCGCCGAAGGGGTTGCCGAAATGCGGGCGAAATATCCTGGTGCACAGGTGGTTTCCTATGTGAATACAACTGCAGAGGTCAAAGCCGCATCAGATATTTGCTGCACCTCGTCCAATGCGGTTCAAATCGTTGACGCCATGGACAGTGACATTGTGATTATGACCCCAGACCAGTTTTTGGCCCAAAATGTTGCAGCACTCTCCAAGAAGAAAGTCGTTTGGTGGGCGGGTAGCTGTATTGTGCACGAGCTATACACAGCCAAAGACATGCGCGCGTATCGTGAAAATGACCCTGAACTGAAGATCATCGCACATCCCGAGTGTACGCCAAGCGTTGTCGCCGAAGCGGATTTCACCGGCTCGACAAGCGGGATAATCAGCTGGCTGCATGAACATAAGCCCGCCAAAGCCTTGCTGGTGACAGAATGCTCAATGGCTTCCAATATCGCGGATGAATTGCCAGAGGTGGAATTTGCAAAGCCATGTAATCTGTGCCCGTATATGAAAAAAATCACTCTGGA
>JPUR01000323.1 GCA_001321835.1 Marinosulfonomonas sp. PRT-SC04 | reverse complement strand
ACGTTGCTGATCGTACTAGACAAACTCAATTTAATTTGATGGAAAACATGTCATCAATGCAAAGTAAAAGCATGGATACGATGTTTAACATCGGACAAATGCTTCCTTCCTTCATGAATTGGGGTGCTTATAAAACTACTATTAGTAGTAATGGGAGAATCTCAATCCCAGAAGCTGAACGTAATGCACTTGGCTTGGGAATAGGGGACTTGGTTCAAGTCATTATCATGCCAATA
>JPUR01000322.1 GCA_001321835.1 Marinosulfonomonas sp. PRT-SC04 | reverse complement strand
GTTTCAAATGGAGCATTCCGCCGAAACCATTGATGATGTGCGCACTCAGTTCGAGGATCACCGCTTTGGCGCGATCTATGAGGGCGAGCAAATGGCCGAGGGCAATCGAACCCTGTTCCGCACGCTGTTGGAAAACGCGGTGGAATTTCAAGGCCCGATTGACCAAATGACCGATCGCGCATTGGTGGAGAAATGGCCGCTGAAGCGGATTGATCCGACCCTGCGCGCCTTGTTTCGGGCGGCCGGCGCTGAATTGACCAAAAGCAACACGCCGCCCAAGGTGGTGATCAACGAATATGTTG
>JPUR01000321.1 GCA_001321835.1 Marinosulfonomonas sp. PRT-SC04 | reverse complement strand
CGACAGAAGTGTTGAAGACCGAGTTTCTCTATGATGGTGGCGTGCGTGAATTTGTACGCTATCTTGACCGTTCTAAAACCGCAATGCTGCCTGATCCAATCTTTTTTGTTGGCGAAAAAGACGGCATTGTTGTCGAAGTGGCGATGTGGTGGAATGACAGCTATCATGAAAATGTGCTGCCCTTTACCAACAATATTCCACAACGTGATGGCGGCGCCCATTTGGCAGGTTTCCGAGGCGCATTGACCCGCACGATCAACAATTATGCGCAGTCTTCGGGTATCGCCAAGCGGGAAAAAATCAGCTTCACTGGCGATGATGCCCGCGAGGGTTTGACCTGTGTATTGTCGATCAAAGTGCCAGATCCGAAGTTCTCCTCCCAAACCAAAGACAAGCTGGTGTCCTCAGAAGTACGCCCTGCCGTTGAGGGGTTGGTGAACGAAAAATTATCTGAGTGGTTTGAGGAAAACCCAGCTGAAGCCAAGCTGATTGTTTCCAAGATCGTTGAGGCGGCGCATGCCCGTGAGGCGGCCCGCAAGGCGCGTGATTTGACCCGTCGTAAAACTGCGATGGATGTGAATTTTCTGGCTGGGAAACTTAAGGATTGTTCTGAGAAAGACCCGTCGAAAACCGAAATATTCCTTGTGGAAGGGGATAGCGCTGGTGGGTCAGCGCAAACCGGTCGTGACCGGATGACGCAAGCGATCTTGCCGCTGAAAGGTAAGATTTTGAATGTCGAACGGGCGCGTTTTGACCGAATGCTGGCGTCTCAGGAAATTGGTAATCTGGTGATGGCGCTTGGCACCGGCATTGGGCGTGATGAATTTAACATCAGTAAATTGCGCTACCATAAGATTGTGATTATGACTGATGCGGACGTCGATGGTGCCCACATTCGCACCCTGCTGCTGACGTTCTTTTTCCGGCAAATGCCTGAATTGATTGAGGGTGGCTACCTCTATATCGCGCAACCGCCGCTCTATAAAGTCAGCCGCGGCAAGTCTGAAGTCTATCTAAAAGATCAGCCAAGC
>JPUR01000320.1 GCA_001321835.1 Marinosulfonomonas sp. PRT-SC04 | reverse complement strand
GAGGATGGGTGATATTGGGCAGCATTTCGATGGGGCAAATCTGTAGAAAATTACCACGCTCCTTGTCCCAATGACGCAGAATTTCACTGGCCTTCACGCTGCCAGTCTCGGTCGCATGACGCTCGATCAAGCCTTTCAACTCGGCCTCCCAATGAGGAACCGTCACAGGACAAGTCACCAGTGTTTCGTGGTTCATCAGATCATGCGCCAACCCGTCAGGGTCATACAGATACGCCATGCCGCCGGACATCCCCGCGCCAAAGTTCGCGCCAATCGGGCCCAAAATCACCGCAACGCCGCCGGTCATATATTCACACCCGCAAGTGC
>JPUR01000319.1 GCA_001321835.1 Marinosulfonomonas sp. PRT-SC04 | reverse complement strand
CACGTAGACCGCCCTCATCCGTGGTCCAAGCCGGATCAAACCCAGCGAGCTTTATCGGCTCTACTGTTAGGTCTTGATGCCGTTTCAGTGCATCCTCAACCTGAATTTCACCCTCGTCGGGCAGCAGAGAACAGGTGCAAAACACCAACCGCCCACCGGGCTTTAACTGGCTCAAGGCGTGATCAATCATCCGCTCTTGTAATTTAAACAGGGTCGGAAAATCACTGCCATCCTTGGCATAAGGCAGGTCTGGGTGCCGCCGGATCGTGCCGGTCGCGGTACAGGGCGCATCCAGCAAAAT
>JPUR01000318.1 GCA_001321835.1 Marinosulfonomonas sp. PRT-SC04 | reverse complement strand
CTTTTCAGAAGCGCAGCGGTGGGCCACGCATCCGCCGGCAGCCCCAAGCGGATTTGCTCTTTTCGGATAGCGATACGGGTTTTTGCACCCAATATACCGTCAATTTTTCCCACGTCATGGCCCCGAGCAGAGAGTTTTCTCTGCAGCGCTTTCATTTGTTTTCCTGACAACCCAGGATCTGGGTGGCCTGCCTTATAAGCGGGCGCACCTTCCAGTCTGTTGGCGAAATATGCCGTTGTTAAAACATAGGTAAAGCTTTGATTCCATTCGAA
>JPUR01000317.1 GCA_001321835.1 Marinosulfonomonas sp. PRT-SC04 | reverse complement strand
GCTTGACTATGATGTGCAGGAGGTCGGCGTAAGCAAAGCGATAATTCGACAAGCCCGCAATACTTTTCTGGTTTCTGATCACTCCAAGTTTCAACGAAACGCTCCAGTTCGAATCGGATCTCTACAAGACATCACATCGTTTTTCACAGATAAGCGGCTCTCGAGCGAGCTGACGTTAAAGTGTAGGGAATGGGGCACGTCGATTGAAACTGGTGAGGCGG
>JPUR01000316.1 GCA_001321835.1 Marinosulfonomonas sp. PRT-SC04 | reverse complement strand
ATTTGGCACCGCGGTATCAATGCCAACGAAATGCCCATCGGGAGATTCCACCAACCGCCAACCGTATTTCAGTTTTTTCTTCGGATCATCATTGGGTTCCAACCAAATTTTCAGCCCCGCATCCTTTAGCCCCATCATCGAACCTGGGTTGGGGCAATGCGCCACCACTTCGCGCCCATCCGCCAATCGAACATCGGCTAAAAACCGTTTATAACGGCGGATCAGGGTCGCGGGGATCATGGGGGTTTGAAAACGCATGAATTCAAGCTTATATC
>JPUR01000315.1 GCA_001321835.1 Marinosulfonomonas sp. PRT-SC04 | reverse complement strand
GGCGCAATCGCACTCAGCGCAAGATCACGCGCCACCCGCCCCGAGGGGCTGATTGTCACCTGTTTGCGCCGCGCATCATCCCAGTCAGGGCGGATATGAATATGGCCGGCCCATTCCAGTTTGTTCAGCGTATTGGTCATCGCCCCACGGGTGACATGAAATGCCTTGGCCAGTTGGGCCGGCGATCTTTCTGTATTCACATTTGTCAGATGGTTCAAAACCGAAAAATGCGACAGCTCCATACCTTTTGGCAAGGCTTTCGACAGCCGGTTACGGGCCAGCTGATCCGCCATAATGATTTCACTAAAAAGTGCCACCGCCAGACGTTCGTTTGCAACACTCATTGCGGCCCCCCATAGTCACGATCATGGGACAAAGACGGAATCTTGCGACGCGCCATCTGAACCTCGGACACATCAAAATCAACCAGTGTTAGGCC
>JPUR01000314.1 GCA_001321835.1 Marinosulfonomonas sp. PRT-SC04 | reverse complement strand
GTGTTAATCGCTGGCTTTGTGGTCGGGGTGATTTGCTCGCGGATCGGCACGCAAGTCAACTGCGAATTCGGCCCCTTGGTGACACTGCGCATCGCCATTGGATCAGGTATTGCCTTCCTGACGGCGCAAATGCTCGACGTGGCAATCTTTAACCGCTTGCGCAGTGGCGCATGGTGGCGCGCGCCGTTGGCCTCGACGCTGATCAGCTCTTCGGTTGATACGGTGCTGTTCTTTAGCATCGCGTTTTCCGCCACCTTTATGTTTGTCGATCCATTGACGGATGTTGGCTGGGCCACCGAAATTCTGCCGCTTCTGGGCGTTGGCCCGATGGTGCCGCTGTGGGTCTCGCTTGGGCTGGCGGATTGGTTGGTGAAGCTATCGATCTCCTTATTGGCGTTGGTGCCATTTCGCGCGATCGTGACACGGATTTCACCAGATGCAGTATAATTCATTTTGACAACCACCAAATCTATGACCTCCTTTCTGATGTACGTAATGTTCAGAAAGGAGGTGCCAATGTCTATTGGGATACAGGAGCAACTGGTGAGGATTACGCGCGAGGTGATGATTTAGGGGGCAACCCTTCTGAA
>JPUR01000313.1 GCA_001321835.1 Marinosulfonomonas sp. PRT-SC04 | reverse complement strand
AAATTGCACCAACGGCAGCTTCGCTACTTTTCTCGTTTTTAGTTCAGTTTATGACGTGAAGGTCAAAGTCATCTGACGTTCAACAATTAGCATTCCAGGGCATCCGCTATAGGGCAGCGTCTCTCACGCCATTATCCTTATCAACTAATTGGTTGCTTCAACACCACGACCTGACCAAACGACTTCACCAATCACGTCGAGTTGGTCCAGATTAGCGCCTTGCAGTATACGGGTTTTATACGCCGGATTGTCGCTGTGGATCAAAACCATGTCATCTGGCATAGCCTCCAAACGCCTTACAAACAGCTCATCATCGATAAGGAAAGCGTAAATTCGGCGCTGTTTTGGCACGCACCTATTGTGGTTGATCATTACCGTTGAGCCGCTGATTAATGTGGGCTCAATGC
>JPUR01000312.1 GCA_001321835.1 Marinosulfonomonas sp. PRT-SC04 | reverse complement strand
ACTCAATGCTGAGCGAACCAATCGCGGCAAAGCCGACCACACCGATCGCACCGATCAGCGCAATCGTCACCGAAGACACCTCCGGTGATAGCCGCCGCGCACAAAGATCGCGCACAGTGACAAACCCAACCGCAATCAGCGCATAAAGCGCGTAGGTGTTCAGCCCCGACAGACCATCACGCACAATGATCAGAACCCCGATGAAACCGATCATAATCGCCACCAATCGGCGCCAGCCCAGCTTGTCGCCAAACAGCATCGCACTGGACAGGGTCACCGTCAGCGGCAAGACTTGTAGAATGGCGGTGACATTGGCGATCGGCATATGAAACAGCGCTGTGATGAAAAAATAGGTGGCGCCAATTTCCGACAGGCTGCGGGTCAGAACCACAGCCCAATCGCGGCGCGGCATCCGAAAGTTCAAACCGCCCAACCAGCGCGCCATCCCAATCAGCACCACAACGGTCAAAACCCCGCGCATCAGGATGGCTTGAAACAGTGGTAAATCACCCAGCAGCACCTTCATACAGGCGTCATTCAGGGTGAAGGCCGCCATGCTGCCGACCATCAGCAACGCACCGCGCATATTGTCAGAGAGCGATCTCATCAGGCATATCTTTCAGTGTCAAAAATAAGTTTCGTGCGGAATAATTACTCCAACACTGACCAAGCCTAGCAATGAAACAAGCCAATGCCCAGACATAAAA
>JPUR01000311.1 GCA_001321835.1 Marinosulfonomonas sp. PRT-SC04 | reverse complement strand
GAGTGATGTTTAAAACTTTGCAAATACAACCTCACATTTTCGGCTGTAAATTTGTACCCGCGCCCATCTGCAACACGTTCGGCACTGATTGGAAATTTAGGACGATTGGGATTTATGGCAGTGATGCGGAAGATTTCTCCATTGTTCCTGAAGGTACGGCCATAATCTGAGGGCTTCAATCCAAAATGTTCAGCCATCACTTCGAACAAGGCCTTATCAGCCGAATACAGGGAGCCGTCATCCATCGGAATGCCAACGCTAAAGCCGATGTCGAAGCCGTGGCGTAAATCGATGTCGCTCAACGCGCCTCCCTCGACCGTCAGCCCGTGGGTTTCTGCCACCTTCCTGCATGCGTTC
>JPUR01000310.1 GCA_001321835.1 Marinosulfonomonas sp. PRT-SC04 | reverse complement strand
GTGGCAATTGTTGGGGCACCTAATGTTGGGAAATCATCCTTGCTAAACCGGTTGACGGGACGCGATGCGGCGATCACCTCAGAAATTGCCGGCACAACCCGTGATGTTATCGAGGTGCGGATGGATCTGAACGGGCTGCCTGTCACCATTCTTGACACGGCTGGACTGCGCGACACTGATGATACAGTCGAGGGTCTTGGTATTGAGCGGGCTATAACACGGGCCCATCAAGCAGATCTAAGGGTGTTTTTATACAATCAAGAGCCGCTTAACCTGCCATTACAGCCACAGGGCGAAGATATTGTCGTGCGCAGTAAAGCTGATATTTATACTGGGGACTCATTTTCGGTGTCCGGAACGACAGGCAAAGGCGTTGAAGAATTAATATCCTGCATCACCGCAGTCCTTGAAAATAAGGCTCAAGGCGCTGGTACTGCGATACGTGAGCGGCATAGGTTGGCTATTATTCGGTCACTGACCGCTTTGAAATCTGCTAAAACTGAACTAGAATACGGGATCGAGCGCTCTGAACTTGCCGCCGAAGAATTACACACCGCTATTC
>JPUR01000309.1 GCA_001321835.1 Marinosulfonomonas sp. PRT-SC04 | reverse complement strand
AGGTTCTGCAGAGATTAACAATAGAATTTGTGTTGTAGGAAATGGGAAGCTTATTAAAACAGCTTTGTCTCGTCTGGCAGCAATATAGTTAATGGGTCCTAAACTCTCATCAAATTCTTTTCGAATAGATGCTTTCGAAACAAACTCAAAAAATGACTGAAGTTTTGCATTATCATCTTCATGGGGGGTAATTCCCTCTTTAAGGCCACCTGCTATGAGTTTACCATCCTTGTCAACAATTCCAGCAAATCTGATCTCAGGTTCCTCAAGTAGGTGATTACATTTTTTAACATACAATTTCAAAGCAATATCTAGATCTGACATGATAAACTTAGTC
>JPUR01000308.1 GCA_001321835.1 Marinosulfonomonas sp. PRT-SC04 | reverse complement strand
AAAGATTAAGAGGAAGCCCGAAAGACTTCAAATATCGCGTTTTAATTCGAGCTTCAAAGCGAACCAGACCGGAAGCAAACTCCAACAGGTCAGGATTAGAGAGTACCTTTAATTGCTCCTTTTGATAAGAGGTCATTTTTGCGGATGGCTTAGAGCTTAATTGCTGAATATAATGCTGTAGCTCAACATGTTTTAAATATGCAACTAAAGTACGGTGTCTGGAAGTTTCATTCCATATAACAGTTGATTCCCAATTCTGCGAACGAGTAGATTTAGTTTGACCATTAGATACATTTCGCAAATGGTCAATAACCTGTTTAGCTATATTTTCATTTGGGGCGCGAGCTGAAAAGGTGGCACCAATTCTACTAATAGTAGTAGCATTAACATCCAATAAATCATACAGGCAAGGCAAAGAATTAGCAAAATTAAGCAATAAAGCCTCAGAGCATAAAGCTAAATCGGTTGTACCAAAAACATTATGACCCTGTAATACTTTTGCGGGAGAAGCCTTTATTTCAACGCAAGGATAAAAATTTTTAGAACCCTCATATATTTTAAATGCAATGCCTGAGTAATGTGTAGGTAAAGATTCAAAAGGGTGAGAAAGGCCGGAGACAGTCAAATCACCATCAATATGATATTCAAC
>JPUR01000307.1 GCA_001321835.1 Marinosulfonomonas sp. PRT-SC04 | reverse complement strand
TCAACAACCTCGGCACGCCCCGAGACAGCCGACAACGGGAAACCGCCAGCCAGACCTTTGGCCATACAAACCAGATCGGCAGCAACACCGGCATGCTCGAACGCAAACAGCTTGCCTGTGCGGCCCATTCCAGTCTGCACTTCGTCGGCAATCAGCATCATGCCGTGGGTGTCGCAAATCTTGCGCAGCGCCTGAAGGAATTCAGTCGGAGCCGCCACAAAACCGCCCTCGCCCTGCACTGGCTCAACGATAATCGCGGCCACCCGCTCAGGATCAATTGAAGAGCGTAGCATGTTTTCCAAAACGCTCAGGCTTTCGGCGATGCTAACACCGTGGAATTCATTCGGGAACGGCGCATGCATAACTTCGGCAGGCATTGCACCAAAGGATTTTTTGTAAGGATTCACTTTGCCACAAAGTGCCATTCCCAACAACGTCCGGCCATGAAACGCGCCAGAAAACGCAATCACACCGGAACGTCCTGTAAAGGCACGCGCCATTTTAACTGCGTTTTCAACGGCTTCGGCACCGGTTGTCACCAGCATTGTCTTTTTGGCAAAATCCCCAGGCGTGGACACGTTCAGACGTTCCGCCAGCGCGATATAGCTTTCATAGGGCGCAACATGAAAACATGTGTGACTGAACGAC
>JPUR01000306.1 GCA_001321835.1 Marinosulfonomonas sp. PRT-SC04 | reverse complement strand
CACAACGGGCCTGGGGCGCAAATGTGCCGCCTTGGATCGTAACGCTGCCCGCAGCCTGTTCCGATGCCAGCCAGAACCGTGTCGCCAAGCAGCTTGGAGTATCGGCCGCACTAATCTCGAATGTGCTTTCCAATAAATATCCTGGCGACATGGCACGCATTGAAGACCTTGTTCAAGGCGTCTTCATGGATGGCATGATCGTCTGCGCTGCCCTCGGCGAAATTCCGATCAGCGACTGTCGTGGCTGGCGCGAAAAGGCCAAAAAATTCGGCAACTCAAACAGCCTGCGTGTGAAGATGTTTCGCGCCTGTAATGCCTGTCCGGTGAACGACAAGGGAGACCAGAAATGACTATTGAAAAGCCTGCCAACGCCGAGTTCGTCAATGCTGCTTGCATAAGTACATGGAACTGTCCCGCATGTTATCGCACCCTCCCAAACATCACACCT
>JPUR01000305.1 GCA_001321835.1 Marinosulfonomonas sp. PRT-SC04 | reverse complement strand
GTGCTAAACGTCGGCACATTGCCCGCTGCGTGCCAGGTGCTGCCTACGGTCAATTCGTTCTTCTCCAACAGCACACAATCACTCCAGCCCGCCTTGGCCAAATGATACAAGGATGAGGAACCAACCGCCCCGCCCCCAATAATGACAACCCGTGCTGTTGTTGGGAAATCGACCATGCCGCGCGCTCCTATTTCTGATGCTGTGGCAGACCATCCGAGATCACGTAATAATCCCCCTTGTCCGCCACAAATATGTGTTTCTCTAAGGTGATCCCACTTGGCCCATCCAAGGACCCAAGAC
>JPUR01000304.1 GCA_001321835.1 Marinosulfonomonas sp. PRT-SC04 | reverse complement strand
ATTGCCGGCCAATACCAGGCAATCCGGTTTTTCATCCACATAGATTTCACGGTCAATCGTCAGGCCTGTGGTGTCATCCAGCAAGCCGAACGGCATGTGATAGGTATCACTATACGGGCCCTCAAGCGTCACCTGATACCACAGGTTAGAGCCGCATTTCGAGCACCACGCCCGCTCGGCCCACTCCGAAGATTGGTAACGGGCAATGTGTTCTTTGCC
>JPUR01000303.1 GCA_001321835.1 Marinosulfonomonas sp. PRT-SC04 | reverse complement strand
GCGAAGAAGCGCTGCGCAATCTGGATGAAGCCGGTATCGTTTACATCGGTGCCGAAGTTCAGCCAGGTGACATTTTGGTCGGCAAGATCACACCTAAAGGCGAAAGCCCGATGACGCCGGAAGAAAAACTTCTGCGGGCGATCTTTGGTGAGAAAGCAAGCGATGTGCGTGATACATCGCTGCGGGTCAAACCGGGTGATTTCGGCACGATTGTCGAGGTTCGGGTCTTTAACCGCCATGGTGTGGAAAAAGACGAACGTGCCTTGCAAATCGAGCGTGAAGAGGTTGAAATCCTTGCGCGCGATCGTGACGATGAGCTGACCATTCTGGACCGTAACACTTACGGCCGTTTGAAACGCCTGATCCTTGGTAAGGT
>JPUR01000302.1 GCA_001321835.1 Marinosulfonomonas sp. PRT-SC04 | reverse complement strand
GCCCGTCGGTTGCGCCGGATGACGGCCAACCTGTCCTACATTCTCGGAATCGAAGCCATGTGCGCGGCCCAAGGGATCGAGGCGCGCGCGCCGCTCACCACCTCGGCACCATTGCAAGCCGCGCTTGAGGCATTTCGCGTCGAGGTGGCGACACTGGCTGAAGATCGTTATCTCGCGGATGACATTGAGGCCGCTTCTAAAGTGGGGCGCGATGGGACATTGGCCTGTGCCGCAGGCGTGGAT
>JPUR01000301.1 GCA_001321835.1 Marinosulfonomonas sp. PRT-SC04 | reverse complement strand
CATGAGAGGAATGCCTTGCCAATAATCGGGGTTGAAGGAACAGCCATGTCGCGTGGCTCCATCGGGTCAGCGCGTGCGGCCAATTGACCAGCACTGATTGCGAGCGCGAAGGCCTCGGCCATCATGGCGGGATCGCCGGATTTCGCCACGGCGGTGTTCAAAAGCACCGCGTCATAACCCATTTCCATCGCCTGTGCCGCATGGGATGGCAGACCAATTCCGGCATCAATCACCAGTGGGGTATCCGGGAAATGCGCCCGTAAGGCCCGCAGGCCAAACAGGTTATTCAACCCCTGTCCCGAGCCAATCGGTGCGCCCCACGGCATCAAAACTTCGCAGCCCGCATGCAGCAAACGATCCGCGACCACCAGATCTTCGGTGGTGTAGGGAAACACTTGAAACCCGTCATTCGACAGAATTCGCGCTGCCTCGACCAAGCCAAAAACATCAGGCTGCAAGGTGTCTTCCTCGCCAATCACCTCAAGCTTAATCCACTTGGTGCCGAAAACTTCGCGGACCATATGGGCAGTGGTCACCGCTTCTTTGACACTGTGACAGCCCGCAGTATTTGGCAGGATATGCACGCCAAGCTTTTGAATAAGCGACCAAAATTCCTGTCCGGCGCGATCTGCCCCGCTCTCGCGGCGCAAGGATACGGTGGCCACACTGGCGCCGCTGCGACTGAAGGCGTCGGCCAAAATCGCTGGTGAAGGA
>JPUR01000300.1 GCA_001321835.1 Marinosulfonomonas sp. PRT-SC04 | reverse complement strand
GAGGTTAAATCCGGCTACGGTTTGGATCACGAGACCGAGCTGAAGATGCTGCGCGTTGCCCGCGCGCTGGGCCGTCAGCGCCCTGTGACGATTGTAACCAGTTTTCTCGGGGCACATTCGGCGCCAAAAGATGTCGATGCTGACGTTTATATTGATGAAATTTGCCTGCCAGCGTTGGAGGCCGCCCACACCGAAGGCTTGCTTGATGCGGTGGATGGGTTTTGCGAAGGTATCGCCTTTAATCCCGCCCAAATAGCCCGCGTGTTTGACAAGGCCAAGGCGCTCGGCTTGCCTATAAAGCTCCACGCTGAACAACTCTCAAATCTTGGCGGGGCTGTGTTGGCGGCGAAATATGGTGCGCTGTCTGTCGATCATGTGGAATATGCAACCGAGGCTGACGTCAAAAAACTTGCCAAAGCGGGCTGTGTCGCGGTCTTGCTGCCCGGCGCGTTTTACACCTTGCACGAAGACCACCCCCCCCCCC
>JPUR01000299.1 GCA_001321835.1 Marinosulfonomonas sp. PRT-SC04 | reverse complement strand
ATCCTGACTTGGTCAGCAAAGATGTGCTGGTCTCGGCGCAAACCGGATCGGGTAAAACCGTGGCCTTTGGTATTGCGATGGCGCCGACCATCATGGGCGAGGCCGAAAAATTCGACCGTGCTGGCGCACCTTTGGCGCTGATCATTGCCCCCACCCGCGAGCTGGCCTTGCAGGTGATGCGCGAGCTGGAGTGGCTGTTTGCTGAAACTGGCGCGCGCTTTGGTTCTTGTGTTGGCGGCATGGATGCCCGCACCGAGCGGCGCACGCTGGATCGTGGTGTTCACATCGTGGTTGGTACGCCGGGTCGTCTGCGTGATCACATCACCCGTGGCGCGCTGGATCTGTCTGAATTGCGCTGTGCGATTTTGGATGAAGCTGATGAAATGCTTGATCTGGGCTTTCGCGATGATCTGGAGTTCATTCTGGACGCTTCGCCAAAAGTGCGCCGCACTTTGATGTTCTCGGCC
>JPUR01000298.1 GCA_001321835.1 Marinosulfonomonas sp. PRT-SC04 | reverse complement strand
CTGGGGCGGCAGGTTGCCCGAACGGATCGTTGTGCCGGTTGGTATGACGATTTGCGGGCGGGGGTTGCTGGATAAATAGAGTTGTTGCACTAACGGCGTTCTAAGAAATGTGACCCGTTGCTATTTTCCTTGACCGTGTAGTCAAAACGAACTCTCTTACGATCAGACTGCTTATTTCCACGCGTAAATACGGTATCAAATAAAACGTACACTGATATTTTGCCGCCCAGTACAGTGTCCATAATGCTGTTGCCATAATTTTCATAACGGACTTTGATTGTGGTCTCCTCACTGGGGGCAATGTCTTTTTTTGAAACTTTAGACCATGTAAACGCGTGTTTCTTGCTATTCACCGAACCTTCGGCAAATATTCGATAGGCTGGTGTATTGCCGATATTCTTAATGCAACATGTGACAAATAAGTGCTGCGATTCTATCGTACCAGTTTTAGAGTTTATAGCCATCACCTTAGCATCCGTGGGCATAAGATGCGCTTGGACTTGAGCCTCGCCAAGGCGAGTGGTTTCGCGCACCATGTCCTGAGTTGCTTTCAGGGTGCTAAAAATAAGGACGAGGGAGCCAATCCCAATGATCAATCCCGCAATGGCAGTGTAGCCCATAACCTTTGTAAAATTAGCCATGGTCTGCTGTGCATCAAGGTCTTGACTGGCGCGGCTATGGTCGAGGCTGGCTTCTATTTGTTCGCGAATGCAGTCCTGTAGGGCTGGCAGTTCCAATCCGAGACATTTCCGATCAATTAGATTCTCGGCATATTCTGAATGTTTATTGGCACGTTGTTCGCTAATTGTACTTTGCTCGCCTAAATCGTATGCACGATCCCAAGTAAGCCACAGAAGCACGAATAATAATATTGACACGAATACAGCAAAGGCAATTGGGGCATTCCCATAACGCTTAGGCATTGCAGCACATACGCCAATGAAATTTTTTCTCAGTATAAAATGTTTGCAACTTTCATCCCTTTTCATCGATTCGAATTTTAGCCAGACTTTCAACAAGCTTTACGGAAGTCACGCCTTTTCGTTTCAACTTTGGATTTTGTGATCTCGAGACCTTTTTTGAGTTTTGCGTTTTGAGTTGAGGGCAAGCCTGTCGCCGTTGCTGTTATGGTCATCCAAATTTTTGACTGAATTTGAAATGATACTCGCCTTGGCCGTAGCCTTAAGTCAAAAGCACCGAATACATTACACTGACGGATCAAACAAAACCAACGCCGACTAGGCGGGGGCAAATGGTGTATCAGCACCATCTACCACGCAGAAACATTAAGAAGCTGCGCCGACGCACTTACCAGAAACCGTCGCCCGACTCTCGCGAGAGCGGGCCAGACATAATCTGGAATCATACATAATGACAATGCAACAAGTACGCCCTGCGGTGCCCGTGGCTCCGTGGCAGGGTGGAAAATCAAAACTGGCCAAGACAATTATTGCGCGGATTGATGGCATCCCCCATAAAACATATGCTGAACCGTTCGTTGGGATGGGCGGTGTATTTCTGCGGCGCAGCTGGAAACCGCAATGCGAAGTGGTGAACGATTACAATGGTGAAATCGTCAATCTGTTTCGCATCCTGCAACGGCATTACCCGCAATTCATGGATTGTTTGAAGTATCAGATTTCATCACGACGCGAGTTTGATCGCTTGCGACAGACGGATCCTGCGACATTGACTGATTTGGAGCGAGCCGCACGGTTCCTTTATTTGCAGCGTCAGAACTTTGGCGGCAAGGTTGATGGCGTGTTCGGTGTGGCCGCAGCACGGCCCGCACGATTTGATTTGAATCGCCTAGCCCCAATACTGGAAGCGGCGCATGAGCGATTGTCTGGCGTGGTATTTGAAAACCTGGACTGGTCTGATCTTGTTCGACGCTATGATGCGCCCGAAACGCTTTTTTATCTCGACCCACCGTATTTTGGCGGTGAGAATGATTACGGCAAGGGGATGTTTGACCGCGCCGACTTTGCCAAAATGGCTGATCAGTTGGGCTCGATTGAGGGCGCGTTTATTTTATCGATTAATGACACACCAGAAATCAGAGAAACCTTTGGCGCGTTTGCTTTTGATCAGGTTCGGTTAAATTACACCATTAGCCGCACTCAATCTGGCGGCAAGGCGCAGGAGCTTATCATTTCAAATCGAGAGGCGAAGGCGGGTTTGCTATAATCTGGCCAAGTAAAAGCCCGCTCCTTAACTGGGGCGGGTTTTTTGCGTTTATATGGGCAGAATGTGGACGTTTGCAGCGGCTTTCATCAACGGCAGCAAAGCGCAGATAGTGACCTTTGCAAAGTCGAGCGAACGGCCCAAAGGAGACCTTCAACTGATTATCGTGATGATGCAGTGCGGTCCGTCAGACCGGACATTCATTCCCGACGCAGCATTCTCGGGGAGACGGCCGCACTTTCACCCTGAACTTATTCTTTCTTCGGGCCGCAATGTTTTATTTGCGCCCCAACTTATCCTGCAATTGACCCGGCGAAACTTTCCTGGTATCGCTAAGGTTCAAATGGAGAACGCTATGTTAGATCACAGTTCAGAAAATGGTGCTTGGGTTCAAACCAAACGTGAAGGCTTAGGCTTGACGCAAAAAGCATTCGCCGAGCTTTTAGGCATGCCTGAAACAGGTGGGCGCACCATTCGCGGCTGGGAGCTTGGAGAACACGTTCCAACTCCTGCAAAAAGATCACAGATTGAGAAACTTCCTGATACTGCTCTATTACGCAGCCCCTTTGCAGATGGCGCTTCTTCTCCTGATTTTTCCTTTATCGATCTCTTCGCCGGGATCGGCGGGATCCGCCTACCATTTCAACAGCAGGGTGGCCACTGTGTTTTCACCTCTGAGTGGGACAAATTTGCGAAGAAAACATATGCCGCAAATTATGGAGAAATCCCGCATGGAGACATCACTAAAATTGCAGCAAGCGATATCCCAAAACATGATGTGTTACTCGCAGGATTTCCATGCCAATCCTTCTCTCAAGCAGGGCTAAAACAAGGGTTTGACGACACTCGAGGCACGATGTTTTTTGAGATTCAGCGCATCCTTGCACATCACCGGCCTAAGGCCTTTCTGCTTGAAAACGTGAAGCAGCTCAAAGGGCACGATAAAGGTCAAACCCTTAAAACTATTCTGGGGATTTTAGAAGGACGTGATATTCCAAGTATTCCTGATGCTGTACCTATGTCGGAAGAAGCGCGCAATTCTCTTGGAACTAAACTGAACTATCGAGTTGGCTACCGCGTGTTGAAGGCGGCCAATTTCGGCGTTCCGCAAAATCGCCAACGGGTATATATTATTGGCTTTGATCGCGATCAGGTTAAAGCGGCAGATGAAAGCGACATTTGTGCGGATATCCTTTCTAGGCTTGAGAAAATCACCTCCAAAACTCGTGTTGGAGATATCTTGGATGAAAACGCTGATGTTGATCCGAAATATACGATATCGGACCGTCTACTGGCAGGCCACAAGAGACGTCTTGCCCAGCATAAGGAAAAAGGCAACGGGTTCGGGTACAGTGTTTTCAAACCAGAGGACACCTACACCAATACAATCAGTGCACGCTACTACAAGGATGGTAGCGAAGTGCTGATTGATCAAAGTGATATAGGGGCAAACCCTCGCAAATTGACACCGCGTGAATGTGCACGGCTTCAAGGCTTCCCGAAAGAGTTCAACGTTGATGTGGTTTCCGATTGTCAGAACTATCGACAGTTCGGCAACTCTGTCTCTGTGCCCGTCATTCAAGCTATTGCTGCCGAAATGAAGCCTTACCTATCAGAACGTTAATCACTCGCAATTGAATCATATACAGAATCTATTTCTTGTGCCAAGTTTCGACTTAGGCAGTTGAAAGTAGAGATTATGGTACAACCTTTGACAGATTTAGACGCTATTTTAGACTCACTAGACAACCAAGGGGCAATGCGTGTTGCTGCACTTTTTTTTGCGCAACCTGAACTAGATGGAAAAAAGCCACACGAACTGCTCAGCTTTCGCACCGAAAAAGCCGCGCTGACGCACGTTTCTGAAGTAATCCATCAGAATATAAAATACCTAAAAAATGTGACTAGTTACTTTGACAGGCACACTGACAATCATCGCAAGGGCTGGGGCGGTGAGCTAATAAGACGCAACAAGTCAACGTTTGATGAATTTTCGCATTGGTCCACTTCTGACCTATTGAGATTGGTTCAAGCTATTCTCGCAAAAAAATGGAGCGTTTCACCGCTAGAGCCTACGGAAGAAAGTTCTTTTATTACTGATCTGCTCTCGGATTTACCTGAGACTTTAGCTTTGGTAGAAACGCGCCTTGTTCAAGTCGCGAAGATTTCAGCACTAAACCTCTCAGATGAATTTCTCACAAGCGTAAGGGAAGCTTACAACCGCCAAGTTCCGAACGATGACGTAACAATAATTGACAAAAGCACATTTGAAATAAAGACCGCTGAAGAAAATTATGTTTACGTCAGCACGCTTGAGTTGGCGAGATGTTGGGCAACTCTACCATATGTCAAAGCCCTTCAGGAGTATATTTTAGTACTCGAGCAGTTTTTACAAAGTGAATATTCTGCTCAGAGAAATTCCGGGGGCGCGCGCCCCCTTTGCAAGCAATTACCGGCTTCGAACTACAAAGACCTATTTGATAATTACGGATTTTCCGACGTCGAAAGCAAAATCGATAACTATTTTGATGAGGAAGAGTATGCGCAACGATTTAAGAAGTTTCTGAGTGACAATCAGTGGTCAGGCATTGGGAAAAAGCTCGACAGAGCTGACTTACTTACAAGTTCCATTATTAAATCCGGACGGTGGCTTGCATTGGCAGCTGACCGAAGAGGAGACTTCAGCATCGCGCTGGCTACAATTGATGCCGCGGATGCAACCATAAACTCGGCTCTTCATACCAAAGACAACGTTCGCAACCAGAACACTTTGACCTTCCTCAAAGGCGGCGAAAACGTAATCTTCTATGGTGCCCCTGGAACAGGGAAATCTAACAAAGTTGAAAAAACCATTAAGGACGCGGGCAAAGAACCTTTCAGAACAGTTTTTCACCCAGTCCTTCAAAATAGTTATTTTTTCGGATGCCTGAAGCCCTAAATGGACGACGAAAAAGTCTCCTATAAATTTGCGCCAGGCCCATTTATGGAAGCCTTAGCCGAGGCATATTCCAAGCCCAATGAGCCCGTTTATTTAGTCATTGAAGAACTGAACCGAGCCGCTGCTGCCGCCGTATTTGGCGATCTATTTCTACTACTAGATCGCGATGACGATGGCACTGGAGAATATGATGTCAGCTTTCCGTCGCCAGAAAGCCGAGCTTGGTTTAAAGATGCAACGGGCGCATCCCACGACCGCCTTCGCCTTCCGTCAAATTTGTTCATCTATGCGACGATGAATAGTGCCGACCAAGGCGTTTATCCAATTGATACCGCATTTCGGCGACGTTGGAGACAAGAATACCTGCCTCTTAATTACAAGAAGGGGCGTGATGGAAACGTCGGTTACACAAACGCTTCTGACGCGTCGCAGGAGTTACCTTGGCTCAAGTTTGTTGAAATTCTGAATGACTACCTGACAGATAGCCAAACCTTGTCCATTGCTGAGGATCGGTTGCTCGGGCAGTGGTTCGTAAAAAAGAAGGAACTCAACTCCAGCGACATTCCCGAAAAAATATTAATCTATCTTTGGGATGACTTGTTGCGACATGAAGGCCGCGACCTCATTTTTAACACATCAAAGATCAAAACCTATGGTGCACTTGCCAAAGCAACTATTGCCAAGAAGCGCTTTCTGTCAGATGGGTTCATCGCGAAATTAGACGCCGCGAGCAAGCCTAAGCAGGAAACGCCTATCGAGGGCGACGATGTCAGCGAGTAACTTACCGCGTATTTTTTCAGACAGAATGCTCAAGACAGAGCTTGCAGGCCAAGCTGAGAACATTGTCGCGGCAATGAAGGACTGGGGGCTAGGGCGCATCGATGAGAAGGATACCATCCATTTTTGTGGTTTAATCCATCATCCAACAGACGGAGCGTTTGTTTTCCTTCCCCGCGAGGCTAAAACTGATAACCCGCAGAAAGACTTGGAAACCGCGTCTCTAACCATGCGTGCATTGGTCAGGTTTGGAGCCGAGACCTCCAAAAGAGAATTTGAAAACGACGGTGAAGCAGGCAACCCAGGAACGCTTTCAGTAATTAAACACCTTGCCGATGATTTTCGAGATCACGGGCTGTTCTTTGAGCGAGGACGAAAAAACACGCGGAATTCGGGAAAACCAGATTGGGGCAGAACAATCAAGCGAGAGGTCGCAATACCTAATTCAGATGGACAACCCATTTTCTCAAACGTTCGGACCAATCGATCTATAAAAACCTCCGATGCTTTGCTTGCTCAGATACAGGCCGCTGTTCTTCTTGAAATACTCAATACACACGGGTGGTGGATTCCTGGGCTAACACCAAGAAAAAGAGAATTAATTTCAAGCCAACTTCCGCGAATTCCACGTTCGGGATGGGTGCGAAAATTGAACGCGATTCTCTCCAACCTCTACTCTACGCGATCTATTTTTTTGGTGGAATATTTGCGACACTATCTTCGAGAAACTCGTGCGTCAGTAAATGGCTCCTTCATCTTTGGAGTAAGTGATTTTCATACGGTTTGGGAAACCATTCTCAGGGAAACCATTGTAAGATCGGCTTCGGATACTCGGCGGAAATGGAACAGAGAACTGCCCAAGCCAGTTTATTTTAGCGATGCAGCCGAAGGCCGAGAAGCAACCAAGCGGGGCATGCAGACCGATATCATACTCGAAAACGAAAAGAGTTTTACAATCGTAGATGCGAAATACTACGCAGCCACGAACGCGGCTTCGGCTCCAGGTTGGCCCGACATTGCGAAACAAATTTTTTACGAAATGGCCCTTCGAGAAGTTGTCGATGACGGCGTTTCACCTCCTGCAAAAATTGAAAACATCTTTGCTTTTCCTAGAGTTGAAAGTGTTGGGCCTTTGCAACGGGTAGAAATTTTGCGGCAAGACGGAACCCCGACCACATCCGCATTTCCCTCAATTCCCTGCTGTTACATTTCGGTTTCCGATGCCCTTAGACATTATTGCGACAGATCCCAAGGCATTGAAATTAATAGAGTTAAGCAGACAGGACCAAATCAGCAGACAGCTCTCTTCGAACGTTGACTAATTCGCTCTCCAGCTGAATTTTATATTTCCTTCCCGCAGTACGGTAATCAATGTACCTCACTTTAGACATCGAATGTCAGCTATCATCTTCTGTTGGTAAGAGCTGAGCGTTTGTAGCGAAGGTCCGGTTTCCGCCCTTGCAGTCAAACACGCACGTCCGCTTTGGGGCTGGGTGCTGCCGTTACTTATAAATTTTCCGAAAGCCGCCGGTCGTGCATCACGAAGCATTTTGGCCGTGCCTGTTGACCTGCCCCCC
>JPUR01000297.1 GCA_001321835.1 Marinosulfonomonas sp. PRT-SC04 | reverse complement strand
GGGGGGGGGGGGGGGCGCTTGAGGTGATGACATCTGGGGGCTTTCGTTAAATCGGTGTTTGATCCGCGATAGCGCAGTTGCTATGCTCGGCCAAGCATAGGGTCGCTGGGGGCCAGTGCAAGGGGGGATACGTGAGATGGCAGGCATATCACTTGGATTTGGCGCACGCATGGCGGTCGGGGCTGTGGCGGCGGTTGGCGTCATTTTGGCGGCGTATTTCGTCTATCAATCCACCTTGAATACTGTGGTCCCAGCACAGCCCGCCCCGACAATCACCGCCCCTGTCGTGCAAACGGAACCGGCCAAACCGGCGGATGAAACCGTCGCGCCCCGCTTTGATCTGGTGCGCGTTGAGGCAGATGGATCCAGCGTAATCGCCGGCCATGCCACGGCTGGCGCGCGGGTCACAATCCTGCTGGATGGCACCAAAATTGACCAAGTCACGGCTGATGCGCAGGGAAACTTTGTTGCCATGCTGACGTTCCCGGCCAATGACGGCGCGCAGGTGTTGTCGCTGTCGACAGGGCCATCAGATGGCGAGGCGGTGGTCTCGAAGGACAGTGTGATTGTTGCGCCAGTGATCGTGCCCAAAACCCAGCGACTGCCGGCAGAAACCGCGTTAGAAACCAGCGACCAGACACCAGCGGCACCGATCACGCCAACCGCTCCGATTGTGCTGTTGGCCAATGAACAGGGGGTGCGGGTCTTGCAACCTGCCACGCCAAATCCGGCGCGGATCAACACCGTGGTGATCGATGCGATCGCGTATGACGCCAAGGGCGAGGTGCAGCTATCGGGGCGCGGGGGCGGGGACGAATATGTGCGGATTTACCTGAATGATGCGCCGATCCAGACCATTCGTATTGACAAAAAAGGCAGCTGGCACGCCAAATTGCCGGATATTGATACCGGCATCTACACCCTGCGCGTCGATCAGCTCGATGCGGCTGGCAGCGTCACATCTCGCGCCGAAACCCCGTTTAAACGCGAGGCGGCATCGGTGTTGCAAACCACGCAAACCTCCGTAGGAAATCAGCCGGTGATGGCGGTTACGGTGCAGCCCGGCTCAACCCTTTGGGCGATTGCGCGCGACAGATACGGCGATGGCACCCTGTATGTCCGGGTGTTTGAGGCCAATCGAGACAGCATCCGAGATCCGGATCTGATCTACCCCGGTCAAGTGTTCGCAGTGCCGCAATAACGGGGCTGTTTTCGCTGCTGTTCTGTCGATTATTATGCTTTATGGTTTATGCGCTCCGCGCGGGGATATTTGAACAAAAGAGAAACGGCGCTGGCAATTATTTTGTGGCACGCCTACATTCCCTCATTCCCTCATTCCCTCATTCCCTCATTCCCTCATTCCCTCATTCCCTCATTCTCCAGCAAGAAAGCCACACATGGTCAGCCAGATTACCAAAGCCGAATTCACCGACGAAGAACGCCGTCAAAACCGCCAAACCATCCGCAAGGTGATCCCTTACATGTGGCCAAAAGGCGAAAACTGGGTCAAGCGCCGCGTGGTGCTGGCAATGTTTTTACTGGTCGTTGCCAAAGTGATTTCAGTGCTGACGCCGTTCTTCTACAAAGAGGCGGTGGATGCGTTGGGCGGCGATGTTGCCAGCAGTCCGGCGTGGATGTTGGGGGCTGGCGCTGTCGGTCTGACGCTGGCTTATGGGCTGGCGAAACTGATGACCATCGGCTTGCGCAATTGCGCGATGTGGCCTTTGCGCGGGTTGGTCAGCGGGCGCTGCGGGCGCTGGCGCTGGAGACTTTTCAGCACATGCACCGCCTATCAATGCGCTATCACATCACCCGTAAAACCGGTGGTCTAAGCCGGATTATCGAGCGTGGTGTTAAGGGCGTGGAGTTCCTGTTGCGCTTCATGTTGTTCAGCATGGGGCCGCTGATCCTTGAGCTGGTTATGATCTCGGTGATCCTGTATTTTGTGTTTGATGTCTGGTACTTGGCCGTGGTGGTTGTGACCATCTGGGCCTATGTCTGGTTCACCTTCAGGGTGACAGAGTGGCGGGTGAAAATCCGCAAACAGATGAATGATTCTGACACTGACGCCAACCAAAAAGCCATCGATAGCCTGCTGAATTTCGAGACTGTGAAATACTTCGGTGCTGAGGACCGCGAGGCTGCGCGCTACGATATTTCAATGGCGGGCTACGAGGTGGCGGCGCTGAAAACATCGTATTCATTAGCGTTTCTGAACTTTGGCCAGTCGGTGTTTATCACCGCAGGTTTGGTCGGGGTGATGGTGATGGCGGCGATGGGCGTTCAAAGTGGAGAGCTGACGGTTGGCGATTTTGTGATGGTCAATGCCTACATGATCCAGATCACCATGCCGCTGAATTTTCTTGGCACGGTGTATCGCGAGATCCGGCAATCCTTGGTCGATATGGGCGAAATGTTCAACCTGCTGGAGCAGCCCGCCGAAGTGAAAGACAAGCCGGATGCGAGCGCATTGGTTGTGAAGGGCGGCGAACTGGTTCTGGACGATGTGCATTTCGGCTATGAGGCGGCGCGGCCGATTTTGAAGGGTGTCAGTCTGACGGTCAAGGCCGGCGAAACCGTGGCGATTGTTGGCCCGTCGGGCAGTGGTAAATCCACCATCGGGCGGTTGCTGTTTCGGTTCTATGATGTCAATTCAGGTGCCTTGCGGATTGATGGCCAAGACCTGCGCGACATCACTCAAAGTAGTCTGCATGCGCAAATTGGTGTGGTGCCGCAAGACACGGTTCTGTTCAACGACACGATCTATTACAACATCGCCTATGGTCGTCCCGAGGCGTCGCGCAGCGAGGTTGAATCCGCTGCCAAAGCTGCCAAAATTCACGACTTTATCGGCCAGTTGCCGGATGGCTATGAGACCACCGTTGGCGAGCGTGGTTTGAAACTTTCAGGTGGCGAAAAACAGCGGGTCGGCATTGCGCGGACCTTGCTGAAAAACCCGCCGATCCTGCTGTTGGACGAGGCGACTTCGGCGCTGGACACCCAAACCGAGCGCGACATTCAGGACAGTCTGCGTGAGATGGGGCAGGGGCGCACGGTGATCACCATCGCGCATCGTCTATCAACGATTGTGGATGCTGACCAGATTGTGGTGCTTGAGGATGGCTTGATCACCGAGCGGGGCAGCCACGATGAATTGCTTGCCAATCATGGCCGCTATTATGCCATGTGGCACCGTCAGCAAGCGGATGAAGACACCGAAGAGGTGGCGTAAGCTTGCTCAGAAAATAGAGAATTTTTCGGGCCTATTCAGCGGCCCGAAAAGACGGTTTTTCAGTCTTTGGTTTGGTGCGGCTTTTGGTTTTTAAGGCAGTGCTTTTCTTGCGCGTCTTTTTCTTGGCCGCAGATTTTGGCTCTGTCGGTTTGCCCAGAGGCAGCTCCAAATCCGCCTGCTTGATGGTCTCGCTTTCATCCTCTTTAACCAGCGCGGCTTCGGCGGGACTGTCGAATAGATCCTCCCCCCAAATCAGCTCTGGTGACTTTAGTTTACGGCTGGCGCGCATCAGCACAATGTCGCGGGCCTCAAGGCTGTCAGGCCCCAATGACAGCGCTTTTAGCCCCTTGATTGAGCGATATGCCCCCAACGACAACCAGACCCGCAGGGCCAGCATTGACGGGGTGAACACCAGCGTTAAAACCGTGGCGATGCCAAGCCCGAACACGATCGCGGTGGCCAGCTGTTTCCACCAAAGTGCGGTGGGTGAATCAATGGTGTAGCCGCCGTTGAAGAAATCCAGCGACAGGCCGAACATCATTGGCGCAAGCCCTGCCATCGTAGTGACGGTGGTCAATAAAACCGGGCGCAAACGGTCTTGGGCGGTGCGGGCAATCGCCTCAAGGCGCGGCATAAAGGTGGAGTATTCCTGATAGGTGTCGATCAAAACAATGTTGTTGTTCACCACGATTCCGGCCAACGCGACGACGCCAGTGCCGGTCATGATCATCGAGAACGCCTGATCCATCACCATCATGCCGATCAGCACGCCGGTGGTTGATAAGATCACTGCCAACAGCACCAGAACCGAGTTGTAAAAACTGTTGAACTGGGCCAGCAGGATGATGAACATCAGGCCAAGCGCGCCAAGGAACGCCTTGCCCAAAAACGCGCCGGTTTCGGCCTCGTCATTCTGGTCGCCGGTCCATTCCCATGCAATGCCAACCGGCAGCGGTTTTTCGGTGTCGAGCCATTCGGTCAGCATCTCGATGCGCTCGTTGGCGGTGATCGGCACCTGCGTGATCTCGCCATCCTCATTGGTCACATCCTTGGTCAGCCCATCGACGATCGCGGCCTTCACATCGAAATAGCGGCGCTGATCGACGCGATCAATCTGGGCCAGTTTGGCCACCGGTTTTCGGGTGATGAAATTCGACAGCGGCACCAGCCCATTGGTGGTGCGCACCCGCAGGCTGTCGAGGGTTGAGAGCACGCGATCTTTTTCGGGCAAACGAACCCGAATTTCGATTTCCTCGTCCGAGGAATCGACCCGCATGGTGTCGAGCAAAATACCGCGGGTGATCAGCTGCACCATGCCGCCAACCGTGCGCACATCGGCGCCGTAACGCCCGGCTTTTTGCACATCGACATCAATCTGCCAATCTATGCCGGGCAGGGGCAGGGTGTCTTCAATATCGGTCAAACCGGTGGTCGCATCAAAGCGGGCCCGCACGATGTTGGTGGCCTCTTTTAGCGCCGCCCAATTGTTGCCCTTCAGGCGCATATGCACCGGCTTTCCCGAGGCAGGGCCACGCGACAGATTGAGAATTTCAGTGCGAATTCCAGGGATTTCGGCGAAGGCGGCCTTGAGGCGTTCCAGCACCAGATCACCATCCAAATCGGCAATGCCGGCGCGATCCTCCCATGGGATCAGCTCGATTTGCACCCGGCCAATGGTGTCGCGCGGCGAGCCTGCACCGCCGGTGTTTTGACGCAAACCACCCTCTCCGGCAAAGGCAAAGGCGGTTTGAACGCCCTTGGTTCTGAGGATTACGGCCTCAACTTGACGCACGGCGGCGTCTTTTTCCAACAGCGATAGATTGCCGCGTTGACGTACATAAACGATGGCCTGTTCAGGCTCGCTTTCGACAAAAAATTCAGTGCCGTTGTTGTTGGCGGCAAAGATGCCGAACACCATGATAACAAAGCCGATCACGAGGCCAATGGTCACCAATGGCATCACCGGATTGCCGGTGACAAAGCGGATCAGTCGGCCAAATAGTGACTGGTGATAGCCCGCCCGTACCCGCTTGGATTTGCGCTCGATTTTGGCGGCGGTCATGGTGATCGAGGCCAGCACGGCGGCGATCAGGAACGGCGCTGATTGCAGCACAAAGACGGTCAGCCCCATTATGATGCCGGAATTGTCTTGCTTGACGTTTGCAATCACGCGGCCAAGCGGCGGGATATAGTCGGGGTTCAGCCCTTGCATGGCACCGACGAACACCATGAACATTGCCACCACCGCCAGCGCGGCCCGCAGCAACCATGGCAGTGGTTTCAGCAGCTCCGCCGCATCGGCAAAGCTGCGTGACATCCGCCCTGTGACCCCACCCATCACCGGCAGGTAGATCAACGCCACCACCAAAGAGGCGGACAAAACAAAGATCAGAGTGATCGGCAACATGCCCATGAATTGGCCTGCCACACCGGGCCAAAACAGCATCGGTAAAAACGCGCACAGCGTGGTCGCGGTCGAGGAGACGATCGGCCAGAACATCCGTTTGGCGGCCTCGACATAGGCGTGCATTGGGCCAACGCCTTCACGGATTTTGCGGTCGGCGTATTCGACCACTACAATTGCTCCGTCGACCAACATGCCAACCGCCAAAATCAGCCCGAACATCACGATGTTGGACACCGCGATCCCCATGATTGCCAGCATCACAAAGCACAGTAAAAACGAGGTTGGAATCGCAAAGCCAACCAATAGGGCGGAGCGGGTGCCCAAGGTCGCCAGCACCACGATCATCACCAGCGCAATCGCCGTCAACACCGAGCCTTCGAGCTGGCGCACCATGCTGCCGACGGTGCGGGACTGGTCATTACTGGTGCCAACATTGATCGCGGCTTGCAGCGGTTCGGGCCATTTTGCCGCCTCGCGCGCCACCACTTCGCGCACCAGATTGGCGGTGTCGATGATGTTATACCCTTTGCGTTTGCTGACCTGCAGCGCCACGGTGTTGGCACCGTTATAGCGCGCAATTCCAGTGCGATCCTGAAAGGTCAGACGGATTTCGGCCAGATCGCCCAAGGTCACCACGCGGTCACCGTTGGTTTTGATCGGCAGGCTATAAATGTCTTGGACCTCGTTAAAGGACGAGGGGATTTTAACGGCAAACGCGCCGGTGGCGGTTTCGATTTCACCCGCTGCGATCAGCTGATTGTTGTTGACCACCACGTTGATCAGATCCAGCGCTGTGACGTTATACGCCTCAAGTCGCAGCGGGTCGATCACCACCTCGACCATCTCGTCACGGTGGCCGGTGAGCGCTGCTTCCAGCACTGGTTCCAGCTCTTCCAGACGGCTTTGCAGATCTTTGGCCACCCGCAAAAGGGTGCGTTCGGGCAGATCGCCGGTCAGATTAACAATGATGATCGGGAACTCCGAGAAATTGAACTCCGAGATAATGTATTTGTCCGCACCTTCGGGGAAATTGGCCTCGACCGTGCTCATTTTATCGCGCACATCGGCGATGATCTGGCCCTTGTCCCAACCAAAATCAAATTCAAGGATCAGCACCGCATAGTTTTCGGCAGCGGTGGCCGACATGGTTTTTAAACCATCAAGGTCAGACAGCTCGGTCTCCATTGGTTTGACCAGCAGTTTTTCCGCATCAGCGGCTGAAATTCCAGGGAACGGCACCGAGATAATCACCATCGGGATTTCGATATCCGGCTCGCCCTCTTTGGGCAAAATAGCATAGGCCATCGTGCCCGCGATCAGCGACAGGACGATAAAAGCCAGCACCATGCGGGCGCGGTTGGCGGCCCAATCGACGATACCGGTCATTGGTTTGCCTCACGATAGCTGACATCGACACGCACGCCCTTGACCACATATTCATGCCCCGTAACGATCACATCCAGCCGCATCGGCAATCCGGTCACCCAAACGCCCTTGAGGCTGTCGCGTAGGATGCTGACCTGTGCAAATCCAACGGTGCCATTTTCCACATATCGCACCCCCAGATCGCCATCATTGTTCAAGGTCAGTGAGGATTGCGGCAACAGATGTGCCAAGGCGCCATCTGATTTCACAATAATTTCAACGGTTTGTCCGTCTCGGATCGCAAGGCCGGCGTTTGGCACTTCGACCTCGACGCGAAAGGTGCGGGTTAGGGGGTCGGCTGAGCGTGACAAAAACGTCACCCGCCCGATAATCTCGCGGCCCGTGGCCAGGCGCGCGGCGGCCATCGCCCCGACCGAGACGCGCTCAACCTCGGTTTCTGGCGCAAAGCCAACCAGTTTGATCGGATCCAGCTGGATGATGGTGGCGCAAAGCGCGCCGGGTTGCAAAAACGCACCCAACTCGGCGGTGTCGGTTTCCAGAAACCCGCTAAAGGGCGCGGTGATGGTTAGATATTCGATATCTTTTTCGGTGGCGGCAACGCTGGCTTTGGCGGCCTCGCCACTGGCCTTGGCTGAAATAACTGCGGCTTTTGCGGCCTCAACACCGGCCAATGCGGCCTGCAATGTGGCCTCGGCCTGTGCGGCGCGGGTCTCGGAGACATAGCCGTTTTTATTGAGGCGGCGGGCGGCATTTTCACTGATCTTGGCTTCGCTTAACACGGCGGCGGCACCGGCGGCGTTTGCTTTGGCTTCGGGCAGGCGGGCGCTGGCCTCGGTCAGGCGGGCTTTGGCCTCAACCAGGCGGGATTCGCGGCTGCCGGGATCAAGCTGGCACAGCAGCTGGCCAGCCTCGATATAGGCGCCTTTGCGCAAGGGATCAGACACCACTTTGCCCGAGGTTTCGGCCATCACGTTGACTTGCCGTGCGGCCTCGGTGCGGCCACGCAGCATAACCGTGCTGTCAACGGTCTGGGCGACGGAGGCGAAGGCCACGACCGAAACCAGTCGGGCTGGATCACGGCGCGGGGGCACGGCGCTATCGGCGCCCAGTTGTTGGTCTGTGTATCCGGGGGGGGGCGGTGCCGAAGTATCATTGGCAAAATCCATCAATTCCCCGCGCTCGAACACTAAAAGATACAAGAACGCTGACACAAGGATTGCGATAATAAGGGGAATTGGTTTCATTTTGGCCTCTGTATTGTCTGTAGTCTCTGTCGGGGGGGCAGAGTGGTTTTTTTGATGGCAGTTGGGTGGTGATGTCGTGGCTTGGGACACATGGCAGGCGGCTGTCTGGCCGTAATCAGGCCGTAATCAGGCTGTAATCAGGTTGTGGGCGGTGGCGTGGCAGGGTGGCTGGCTAATCCCCTAAAATATACGGTTCATTTGCAGATGCAAGGGCGGCGAAGGCAAGACCACTTTTGATCGGCGCGCTGCCCCTTTGCAATCGGTGCGCTGCCCCTTGGCAAACAGCATGTTCATCGGTAAAACACCTTAAGAAAAATGCACGCCATGCCCGAGCATCGGCGCCGCTGCCAAAGGAATATACCGTGAGCGAAACAGATAGTTTTATCGAAGAAGTCAGTGAAGAAGTCCGCCGGGACAAGCTGTTTGTGTTGATGCGCAAATATGGCTGGATCGGGGTTTTGGCGATTTTACTGCTGGTTGGGGGGGCGGCCTATAATGAATGGCGCAAGGCCAGCGATATGACGGCAGCCCAAACCTTGGGCGACAGCCTGTTGCTGGCGCTCGAGCTGGAAGACAGCAAAACGAGCATTGCGGCCTTGGGCGATGTTGACGCGGGCAGTGCGGATTCACAGGCGCTGGTTGCTTTGCTGATGGCCGCCCTGCAACAAACCGAGGGCGATGTGGCCGGCGCGACGCAGGCTTTGAGTGGCTTGGCTGAGAATGCAGAGCTGCCACAAGCCTACCGTGATCTGGCAACGCTGAAGTTGGTTTTGCTGGCAGGTCGTGAGATGGCTGCCGATGAGCGGCGCAGTAAGCTGGCAAGTCTGGCGATTGCCGGTGGCGCATTCCGGCTGTTGGCCGAGGAGCAATTGGCGATGTTGGACATAGATGAAGGCAATGTTGAGGCCGCGATTTTGCGCCTGCAAGCCATCATCGACGATGTTGATGTGACATCAGGCTTGCGTGGTCGTGCCTCGCAGTTGATTGTGGTACTGGGTGGAGACGTTGACGCCGTTTGAAAGCACGGCATCAACGGGCTATAGGGGGGCGATCGCGATGACTGACAGACGCAAAAGCAAACAAACAAAGCGACAAAAAGGTGCAAACACCATGAAGCTGAGCCATTTGATAACGGGAGCAGCCGTTTTGGGCCTGCTTGTCGGTTGCGGTCAACGGGAAGTGATTCTGGCAGGCGAACGTCTGGATTTACGCGCCCCGCTGGTGGATGTGGCTGATGATGCTGTGGCGAAGGCCGCTGATGTTGCGGTGAACCGCGCATTGCCGATCGCGCTGCCCGCTATGGTCAATCACAGTCAATGGACCCATCGTAATGGCTCATCTGAGCACCGGATCACCCATCCGTCGCTGGCCAAAACCGTATCTCCGATCTGGAGTGCCACGATTGGCGCTGGCGAAAACCGCAAGCTGCGGATCACCGCTGATCCGGTGATCTCGGCTGGTCGGATATTTACACTGGACGCCAGCGCTGGCGTGATGGCGCATTCCACCAGTGGCGTTGCGATTTGGTCGCAAGATTTGACCCCTGCCACTGACCGTTCTGGCGAAGCTTCGGGTGGCGGTCTGGCCGTGGATGGCAATACGCTTTACGTCACCACCGGCTATGGCGCCTTGGTGGCGCTGGATGTGGCCACCGGTAACCGGCGCTGGTTGCAAAAACTTGAGGCCGCCGCCACGGGTGCTCCAACCGTGAAGGGCGGCATTGTCTATGTCACTTCGCGCGACAGCCGGGCTTGGGCAATCAATGCCAGCGATGGTCGAATTAAATGGCAATTGTCAGGCGCGCCAACCCCCTCGGTTATGGTTGGCGGCACCGCCCCTGCGGTGACTGATAAATTTGCGGTGTTCCCGTTTGGATCGGGGGAATTGATCGCGGCGTTCCGTCAGGGCGGTGTGCGCACATGGGCCTCATCGGTGTCGGGCAAGCGGCGTGGACGTGCCTATGCGGGGATCACCGATATCACGGCTGACCCAGTGATTGTTGGCGATGTGGTCTATGTCGGCAGCCAATCTGGGCGCGTTGTGGCGCTTGATCTGGGCAGTGGTACGCGGATCTGGACCGCCAAAGAAGGCGCCTATAGCCCGGTTTGGCCAGTTGGCAATTCGGTGTTCCTGATTTCAGACGAGGCCCAATTGGTGCGGCTTGATGCCGCCACCGGCGAACGGATCTGGAGTGTTGAGCTGCCATATTACACCAGAGAGAAAACCCGCCGCCGTAAGGCTGTGTTTGCGCATTACGGCCCAGTTTTGGCCGGTGGTCGGCTGATTGTGGCTGGCAGTGACGGGGTGATCCGTTCTTTCAGCCCAGTGGATGGTTCACTGTTAAGCCGTGTTGATATTCCTGGTGGTGCCACCACAAATCCGGTGGTTGTTGACGGGGTTCTCTATGTGGTTTCGACCAAAGGTAAACTGCACGCGTTCCGTTAGGGGTCGCGTGAGTGGAATTTAATCGAATAGACACTCTTTTTGGTTGATCTTTCCGACTATTCTAGACACATTCCGCAAATGTTCACAGGTGAGACATTAGATGCCGCTTTTAACGAGTTGGATGACATTGCCCCCGCAGGTTACGCGGCTGGGTTGAAGCTGCGATTTTCCGGCCCTGCCTTGGTCAAAGGCACCTATCCTGCCGAATGGACCGCACATTACGGCGATAGCCTGATGGCGTTTTGGGATCCGGTTGTGGTCTGGTCGCTGGCCAACACTGGCCATATCCGTTGGAGCGCGCTGAAAATCCCCGACCCAATGGGGGTGATGAAACAGGCACGCGCGCATGGGCTAAAATATGGCGTTGTGATTGCTCTGGGTAAATTATCAAAGCGCTCTCTTTTGGGGATTGCCCGCTCTGACCGCGAATTTAGTGATGAGGAAATCAGCCGCGCGGTGGCGGTTTTCACCAAAATCCACGATATTGTGACCGAGAGCAAGTTCCTAACCGAGAGCCAGCTCGAGGCACTAAGACTGATCGCCGGGGGCGACCTGTATTCTGAGGCCGCAAATAAACTGGGAATATCAGAAAGTGCATTAAAGGCACGTCTGAAAGCTGCGCGCACGCGCCTGAATGCCCGATCCACAGTCGAAGCCATCACACGAGCAAAAGATCACAACCTGCTCTAGGCCGCCTCCTGACCATTACCAACCACGCCGTAAGGAGGCACAACTATGCAAGCTACAACTCTCTCATTCAGCAATATTCACATGCATGGTGAATTGTTTAGAAATATCTTTCGGGCCCGTCACGATGTTTTTGTTGCGCGTAACAAATGGTCTTTGACCAACGCAGACGGGATGGAGTACGACCAATACGACACGCCTGCCAGTCGCTGGATCGCGATCCACGATGAAAATCAAAAAGTGATGGCGGGGGGGCGGCTGACCCCGACCACCGCGAAAAACGGGATTTATTCCTATATGATCCGGGATGCGCAGTTTGGCCTGCTCGACAGTATCCCCGAAAACATTATGGACGAGGTTGCGCCGGTCAGCACGGATGTCTGGGAGGGCACGCGGATATTTGTCACTCAGGATGTGCCGGGCAAGCAGCGGTTCCGGATTCATATGCAACTGGTTCAGCAGATGATTAGCGCCGCACAGGATCTGGGGGCAAAGCGGATCATCGGCATTATCCCGCACACCATGTGCAAAGCGGGCAAACGCATGGGGGTCGATATTCGCGAGGCAGGGCCGGTGATGGACATTGATGGCCAGACAAATGTCTGTGTTTCGATCAATGCGACCCCGAAAATACACTGATCACCGGTGATTAATTGCCCACAGGAGCCAAGGCAGGGGTTTTCGTTGCCGCACTGATGCTGTATCGGGACAGCTTGACCGATCATCGGAGCATCAAATGAGCTTTACACTTGCCATAGTGGGGCGCCCAAATGTGGGCAAATCCACCCTGTTCAACCGCCTTGTGGGCAAACGTCTGGCGCTGGTCGATGACCAGCCCGGCGTCACGCGTGATTTGCGCGAAGGGGCAGCGCGCCTTGCCGACTTGCGCTTTACAGTGATCGACACGGCAGGGCTTGAAGAGGTCACCGACGAAAGCCTGCAGGGGCGGATGCGCCGCTTGACCGAACGTGCGGTTGATATGGCCGATGTTTGCCTGTTCATGATTGACGCGCGGGTCGGGGTTAATCCGACCGATGAATTCTTTGCGGATCTGCTGCGAAAGCGCGCAAAACACGTTATTTTAGTGGCAAACAAGGGCGAAGGCCGCGCGGCAGACGCCGGTGTTCTGGAGGCCTATTCTTTGGGTCTGGGCGAGCCGTTACGCATGTCAGCCGAACACGGCGAAGGCATGAGCGAATTGCTGGCGATCCTGATGCCACTGGTCGATGCGTCGGCTGAAAAGGCCCTCGAGGATTCACCCGAAACCGACATTGATGTGTCCGAGGAAGACCCGGATGCACCTCGGGTGCCGACCAAGGCCAAGCCGCTGCAAATTGCTGTGGTGGGTCGCCCGAATGCGGGCAAGTCTACCCTGATCAACCAGATGCTGGGCGAGGACCGGTTGCTGACTGGGCCTGAGCCGGGAATCACCCGCGACGCGATTTCGGTGCAAATGGATTGGGATGGGGTGCCGATTCGGATATTTGACACCGCAGGCATGCGCAAAAAAGCCCGTGTGCAAGAAAAACTGGAAAAACTATCGGTGTCTGATGGCCTCCGAGCTGTAAAATTTGCCGAGGTGGTGATTGTGCTGCTGGATGCTGAAATCCCGTTCGAGCAACAAGATCTGCGGATTGCCGATTTGGCGGAACGCGAAGGCCGTGCCGTGGTTCTGGCGGTCAACAAATGGGATGCAGAACGCCACAAACAACAAAAACTCAAAGATCTGAGCGAATCTTTTGAACGTCTGTTGCCGCAATTGCGCGGCGCACCTTTGGTGACGGTCTCGGCCAAAACCGGCAAGGGGCTGGATAATTTACAAGAGGCGGTGATGAAAGCGCATGAAATCTGGAACCGTCGCGTCACCACGGCACGGTTGAACCGCTGGCTGATTGATATGGTCGAGGCGCACCCGCCGCCCGCGCCTGCTGGTCGTCGCATTAAACTGCGCTACATGACCCAAGCCAAAACCCGTCCGCCAGGCTTTGTGGTGATGTGCTCGCTGCCTGACAAATTGCCCGCCTCTTATTCGCGGTATCTGGTCAATGGCTTGCGCGAAGCGTTTGATATGCCGGGCACGCCAATCCGGTTGTGGATGCGCTCGCAATCTGCAGCGAACCCATTTAAAAACAAGAAGAAATCAACGCCGAGCCGGTTGCGTAAACATTTGGGCAAGCCGTCTTATAAGTGATTTCTGTTCTATAAATATCCGCGCCGCAGGCCCAAAAGTTTTTTGCCTGCGGCGCGGATATTTTTGAAAAGAAGAACGAGTTTAGGTCAGGATGCCTGCTGCGCTGATCATGGTTTTGCCGCCAAGATAGGTGTGCAGCACCTCGGGTAGGGTGATTGATCCATCCTCATTCTGACCATTTTCCAGCACCGCAATCAAACAGCGTCCAACCGCAAGGCCGGAGCCGTTCAGGGTGTGCAAAAATTCAGGTTTCCCACCACCGGTCGGTTTGAACCGTGCATTCATGCGGCGGGCCTGAAAATCACCGGCGATCGAAATCGAGCTGATCTCGCGGAATGCATTTTGGCCCGGCAACCAGACTTCGATGTCGTGGGTTTTGCGCATGCCAAAGCCCAGATCACCAGTGCACAAAAGCACGGTGCGGTAGGCAAGGTTCAAGGCTTCCAAAACCGCCTCGGCGCATTTGGTCATCCGGTTGTGTTCTTCTAGTGATGCATCAGGGTGGGTGATCGAAACCATTTCGACCTTTTCAAACTGGTGTTGGCGCAGCATGCCTGAAGTGTCGCGGCCCGCCGATCCGGCTTCTGAGCGGAAACACAAGGTGTGGGCGACGAAGCGGCGCGGCAGCGTGGCCTCGTCCAGCACTTCGCCATTGACCAGATTGGTCAGCGGCACTTCGGCGGTCGGGATCAACCACCAGCCATCGGTGGTTTTATAGCTGTCTTCGCCAAATTTCGGCAGCTGGCCGGTGCCATACATCATTTCTTCGCGCACCAGAACCGGCACGTTGGTTTCTCGCAGATCATGTTTATCAACATGGGTATCGAGCATGAATTGCGCCAGCGCACGGTGCACACGGGCCACAGCCCCCGACATCACCACAAAGCGCGCGCCCGAAAGTTTGGCCGCGACTTCAAAATCCATGCTGCCTTGAACCGCGGCAATTTCAAAATGCTCTTTGGCCTCAAAATCACATTTACGCGGGGTGCCCCATGTGTGGAGTTCAATATTGTCGGCCTCATCCGCCCCATCCGGCACCTCGTTAAACGGCAGGTTCGGCAGGCCCATCAACATATCACGCAACTCGGCATCGGTGGTCTTGGCTTGTTCCTCAAGCGTGGCAATTTCGGCCTTCTTTTCGCCAACCAAGGCGCGCAGGCGTTCAAACTCGGCCTCATCGCCGCTGGCTTTGGCCGCTCCAACCAATTTGCTGGCCGCATTGCGCTCGGTCTGTGCCGCTTCGGCCTTGGCAATCGCGCCGCGCCGCGCCGCATCAATCGCTAAAACGGCGGCGGAAATACCAGACAGCCCACGGCGCGCCATCGCGGCGTCAAAAGCATCGGGGTTGTCGCGGATCATTTTAATATCGAGCATTTGTCAGGCTTCCTGATTGAGTGTCAAAATCTTGTCCCCATATGCCATTGATCGGCGGCGCTTTGAAGTCTTGATTTGTCGATCGCGTTATGAAGCGCTTTGGCTTGCCAAGCAAATGGGCCACATATAGGGTGCGCGCCAACACTATAGGCGGTATGCGCCTGTGATAAACACAAAGGACGATGAAATGTTTGTAACACCCGCCTACGCACAGGCCGCCGGAGCAGGGGGCCTTGGGGCGCTGACCTCGTTTCTGCCGCTGATCCTGATTTTTGGTATTATGTATTTTCTGCTGATCCGTCCGCAGCAAAAGAAGGTCAAACAGCATCAGGCTATGGTTGCCGCACTGCGCCGTGGTGACCAAGTTGTCACCCAGGGTGGCATCATCGGCAAGGTGACCAAAGTTAAGGACGCTGGCGAAATCGAGATCGAAATTGCCAAAGACGTCAAAGTTCGGGTGATCCAGTCGACCATCGCCCAAGTGCTGAACAAAACAGAACCCGCAAACGACAATTAAAAACGTCACATAAAGCGGGCGACCGGAACTAGGATACAGGCAAACACATGCTGCAAATTGATCTTTGGAAGCGCATCGTCATTTGGGGGCTGGTCGCGATTGGCCTGTTTATGGCGGTGCCGAACGGGTTTTACACCCGTGTCGAAACTCACAATGACGCGGCTGCTGCGATTGAAAAATCCGGCAGCACGCCGCAGCTTGTGGCCGATCTGGCGTTGTGGCCGTCCTGGATGCCGTCCAGCTTGGTTAATCTGGGGCTTGATCTGCGGGGTGGCGCACATTTGCTGGCCGAAGTTCAGGTTTCGGATGTGTATGAGGCCCGCGTCAAAGGCATGTGGCCAACGGTACGTGATGTGCTGCGGCCTGAACGGGACGTGGTCGGTGCGGTGCGCCGGCTGCCATCACCTGTTGATGAGCTGCGGGTGCGGATTGCCAACCCTGAAGGTATGGAGCGGGCGCTGGAACTGGTGCGCGCTTTGGCCCAGCCGGTGACCAGTCTGGCAGGGGTTGGTTCCAAAGATCTCGAATTCAGCGGCAAGGGTGATGTGATCACTATGGTGCTGTCCGAGGCTGAAAAGCTGGTCAGTGATGAGCTGACGATTGCGCGCTCATTGGAAATTATCCGCCGCCGTGTGGACGAGGTTGGCACCCGCGAGCCAACCATTCAGCGTCAAGGCACCAACCGGATACTCATTCAGGTTCCAGGCCTTGGATCGGTGCAGGAATTGAAGGATTTGCTGGGATCGACTGCAAAATTGGAGTTCAAGCCGGTTGTCGGTCAAGCCACCAGCGCCGATGCCCCCACAGGGGCGCGCAACGAGATTTTGCCATCGCTGGACCGCGAAGGTGTGTTCTATATCGTTGAAGAGCTGCCAGTCGTGACCGGCGAAGAACTGGTCGATGCGCAGCCCACCTTTGATCAAAATGGCCGCCCTGCGGTGAGCTTTCGCTTCAACCCTGCTGGTGGGCGTAAATTTGGCAATTACACGGCTGAAAACATCGGCTCACCCTTTGCGATTGTGCTGGATGGCGAGGTGATTTCCGCGCCAACGATCCAGAGCCACATTTCTGGTGGCTCCGGCATTATCACCGGCAGTTTTACGGTTGAAGAAACCACCAAACTGGCCGTGCTGTTGCGGGCAGGGGCCTTGCCTGCAAAAATGAATTTCCTTGAGGAACGCACCATCGGGCCGGAGCTTGGCCAAGACAGCATTGATGCGGGCAAGATCGCAGCGATCGTCGCAGCCATTGGCGTGCTGGTGTTTATGGTGCTGTCCTACGGGCTGTTTGGCTTGTTTGCCGACATCGCCCTGATCATCAACGTGGCCTTGATCTTTGGCCTGCTCTCGATGGTTGGTGCCACGTTAACCTTGCCGGGCATTGCCGGTATCGTTCTGACGGTCGGGATGGCGGTGGACGCCAATGTGCTGATCTTTGAACGTATCAAGGAAGAGTTGAAAACCGCCAAAGGGCCGGCCCGCGCCATTGAGCTGGGCTATGAAAAAGCGCTGAGCGCGATTTTGGATGCCAACATCACCACCTTTATCACCGCAATTATTTTGTTCGTGATGGGGGCGGGGCCGGTGCGCGGCTTTGCAATCACGCTGGGGCTTGGAATTATGACCTCGGTGTTCACGGCGATTTTTGTCACACGACTGATCATTCTGATCTGGTTTGCAGCCCGTCGTCCCAAAACAATTGAGGTATAAGACCATGAGATTAAAACTTGTACCCAGCGATACCAAATGGGATTTCTTCAAAACTTCGACCCTGACGATGGGGCTGTCGGCGCTGCTGATGGTGGCCTCCATTGTGTTGTTTTTCGCACAGGGGCTGAACTATGGCATTGATTTCAAAGGCGGCACCACGATCCGCACGGATTCTGCAGTGACCGTCGATGTCGGCGCTTACCGCGATGCGCTGGCGCCGCTTGATCTGGGCGATGTATCGATCACCGAAGTGTTTGATCCGACCAATCCTGATCTGCACGTCACCCAAATCCGCATTGAAGCCCAAGAGGGCGACGAGGCGGTGACCTCCAGCACCATCGCCAACATCAAGGCGGCGCTGCAGGCTTACGAGCCGTCGATCACATTTGCTGCCGTTGAATCGGTTGGCCCCAAGGTGTCGGGCGAATTGATCTGGACGGCGGTTGAAGCGGTGATCGCGGCGATTGTGGCGGTGCTGTTTTACATCTGGCTGCGGTTTGAATGGCAGTTCTCCGTCGGGGCGGTCGCGGCCTTGGTGCATGATATCGTGCTGACCATCGGCATCTTTTCACTGGTGCAGATCAAGTTCGATCTGGCAATTATCGCGGCCCTGTTAACCATTGTCGGCTATTCGCTAAACGATACCGTGGTGGTGTTTGACCGGGTGCGGGAAAACCTGCGCAAGTTCAAGAAACTGTCGCTGAAGGACGTGTTGAACCAGTCGATCAACGAAACCCTGTCGCGCACGGTGATGACCTCGGTGACCACATTGATCGCGCTGGTGGCGCTGTTTGTGTTGGGCGGCGATGTGATCCGTGGCTTTGTGTTTGCAATGATCTGGGGCGTGATTGTCGGGACCTATTCCTCGGTGTTTATCGCCTCGGCGATCTTGCTGCGGCTTGGCGTGAAGCGTGATTGGTCCAAGCAAAACCCCGAAGCTGGTGGGCAATACGCCAATATCGACGCCTAAGTGAGCGGTTTTACTTTCCACGAATAGGTTTTAAGCCACCGGCTTCCAGCCGGTTCGCTTCAG
>JPUR01000296.1 GCA_001321835.1 Marinosulfonomonas sp. PRT-SC04 | reverse complement strand
GAGGCGTGGTCGCCCGACCGCAAACCTGTTGTGGGATAATAAATCCAGCGTCTTGGTCGGCGATTACCTGTTTGCCCGCAGCTTTCAGTTGATGGTTGAAACCGGCTCTCTGGTGGTTTTGGACATTCTCGCCAACGCCTCGGCCACCATTGCCGAGGGCGAAGTTTTGCAACTGACCGCCGCGCAGGATCTGACCACCTCTGAGGACATTTACCTGCAAGTTGTGCGCGGCAAAACCGCCGCGCTGTTTGCGGCCGCTTGCAAGGTTGGCGGCGAAATCGCCAGTGCGCCCCCTGCGCAGATCGAGGCGCTGTTCACCTATGGTGATGCGCTGGGGATCAGCTTTCAGATGGTTGATGATCTGCTGGATTTCACCGGCGGTGATGCCATTGGCAAAAACATCGGCGATGATTTCCGCGAACGCAAACTAACCCTGCCGATGATCAAAGCGATTGCCAAAGCCGATGCCACCGAGCGTGAATTCTGGGTGCGCACCATTGAAAAAGGCAAACAGGTCGATGGCGATCTGGAACAGGCGTTGGCGTTGCTGCACAAACATGGCGCGCTGGATGACACCCGTGATATTGCGCTGGACTGGGCTGAAAAAGCCAAGACCGCACTGGCCGTGTTGCCCGATGATCCGATCCGACAAATGTTGATGGATATCGCCGATTACGTGGTGGCGCGCATTAACTAAGCGCAGATTAACTAAGCACGGATTAACTAAGCACGGTGCTTTTCACCCACCAGCCGAGCCGTTTGGTTGCAATGTCACGGGCCGCAGCCCCTGCTGCACCTGCATTGTCAAACAGCGCAAAACAGGTCGCGCCTGACCCTGACATCCGCACCAGCATCTGGCCCTGTGTGGCACGCAATCGCGCCAAAACCTCACGGATCACTGGTTGAACTTTAATCGCAGGGCTTTGCAAATCATTGCGTTGTTGCGCCAGCCAGTCCGTCATCTCGCGGGCCGTTGAAAATTCAGGAATGGTCACTGGCATCGCCAGATTGTCTCGCCATTTCAGCGCCGAAAAAACCGCAGGCGTCGCCACCGCCACGCGAGGGTTCACCAACACAGCCCAGATATTTGGCAAATCCGGAACATCCTGTAACAGATCGCCAATGCCCGACATCCGCGTCGCGCGCCCTTGCATGCAAACCGGCACATCGGCCCCCAACGAAGCCACATCCTGCGGAATTTTAAGGCCGCGCATCTGAGCAATGCCGCGCAATGCTGCCGCCGCATCGGCAGTGCCGCCGCCAATGCCAGCTGCGGTTGGCAGGTTTTTCTCCAAATTAAAACTCAAATCATCGCAAGCCATAAACCGCGCCGCTTTCAAAATGGAATTGCCCTTAACAGGAACCCCCACCGCCTCGGGGCCAGTGATCGTCAACGTCAGCCCCCTGCCATCAGCCACCGTCACGTAATCGCCAATATCGGCAAACACCACCAGACTATCGAGCAAATGAAAGCCGTCATCCCGTTGTCCCGTCACATGTAATGTCAGATTAATTTTGGCAGGCGCAAAAACCTTAACCGTCATTCGCCATCACCGGCAACGGCTCGGCACCTTCTTCTTTCAGAACCGCATCCAAACCAACTTCAAGCTTGCGGCGAATGCGGATCGCATCATCGACTTCAGGCTTAAACGACATGGCGCGATGCCACTGGAATTCAGCCTCCAAATGGCGCCCAACCGCCCACAGCGTATCGCCCAAGTGATCCGAGACAATCGGGTCATTTGGTGTCAGCTCAGCAGCGCGTTCCATATAACCAGCGGCTTCTTTGAAGCGGCGCAGACGGTACAACGCCCAGCCCAATGAATCGGTGATATAGCCGTCATTGGGCATCACCAATACGGCCCGCTCAATCATCCCAAGCGCCTCGTCCAGCTTGATGTTTTTCTCAAGCAAAGAGTAGCCAAGATAGTTCAAAACCTGCGGCTGGTTCGGCTTCAGCTTGAGCGCCATCCGAAAATCGGCATCGGCCTTTTCCCACTCATCCGTCCGCTCATAACTGATGCCACGCGTGTAATATAAAAACCAGTCACCCGCGACGGTTTCGCCAAGCAAATCCAACGCATTGCTATAGGCCTGCGCCGCCTCGCCGTACCGCTCTAGACGGCGCAAAGCATTGCCCAGAGACGAATGCACCGACGGTAAATCGCCGTGGCTTTTGGCCAATTGCTCCAACACCTCGATGGCAGCCTCTTCTTTGCCTGCATTGCGCAAAGCCTCGGCGCGACCCAGTTCGGCGGCATGAAATGCCGGACTATCCCGCGGCACCCGATTATAGGCCTGGGTCGCCAGATCATATTGCTCCAGCTGTTCCAGCAATCCGGCGCTCATCAACAGCGCATCAATATGCTTCGGGTTCAGGTATTCGGCCATACGGGCGTAGACCAGCGTATAGCCGTGATCGGCCTCGTCTTTCAGGGCATTTCCAACCGAATAGAACACCTCGGCCAGCCCCTCGGACGGGCTGGTGACCGTCGAAAATACCAGCTTTTCTCCAGCTTCAAGTTCACGGCGGACTTTTACAATGCGCGGGTCATTTTCAACCCCGAAAACCTCGGTCATCAGCGCCAGCGCACCCTGATTGCGCTCAAGCTGGCTCAGCATTTCGACATGGGCCAACACCCCGCCAATCGTCACCGGCAACGGGCCGTTTTTATCACCCGCGAAAATCTTTTCGGCACCTTCAAAATCACCGACCGAGGCAAGCGCCAACGCCTTGTGGTACAGACCAAACCCACGGGTGCCTTTGCCCGCAGCGATTTCATCGAAATGCTCCAATGCGGCTGACATTTTCCCACGGCCAATTTCAGCCCAAGCCATCGCCAGACCATCAACCAGAGGGCCAATCGTATCGCCGCCTTCAATCATCGCGATCAGCTTGTCATAGTCCTGTTTTTGCGCCAAATCGACCAGCAGAACCATGCGCGAAATCTGGCTAACGACACCATCTGCCGCCATTTTACGCGCCACCGGAACCGCGCGTTTCACTTCCCCAAGACCAACAAAAGACACCAGCGCATTTTCCATCAAGAACGCACTGGAGGGATCGCGCATTAAGGCCTTGGTGTAATATTCTGCACCGGCTTTGTAGTCACTGAAATAGCTGGCATGACGCGCCGCCAGATAAGCACCAGCCAAGCCATCGGCGGATGCAAGGGAGGCCGGCAAGGCAACAGCTAAACCCAAGGTAAGGGCAAGAAACGGACGACGAAGGGATATGGGCACGGGTGATCAGACCTTTGTTTCAAAACAGTTTGTTATGGAAAGGTAGTCGTTCAGTTGCACCAAATCAATGCGGGGCGAGCAATTGATCGCCCCGGTTGTTAACATATGCGTTACATATTCGGGTAATTCGGCCCGTCACCGCCCTGCGGCGTCACCCAAGTGATGTTCTCGCTCGGGTCTTTGATGTCGCAGGTTTTGCAATGCACACAGTTCTGGAAATTGATTTGGAAGCGCGGATCTTTGCCCTCGTCTTCAATCACCTCGTAAACACCGGCGGGGCAGTAGCGCTGTGCCGGTTCGGCGTATTTCGCCAAGTTCACACTGATCGGGATTGACGGGTCGGCCAGTTGCAGATGGCAAGGCTGGCTTTCCTCGTGGTTGGTGCCCGAAAAACTAACACTGGTAAGCCGGTCAAACGACAGGGTGCCGTCGGCTTTGGGATAGTCGATCTTCTTGAAATTCGCCGCCTCGCCGGTGGAGGCCGCATCTGATTTACCATGCTTCCAAGTGCCCAGAGGGTTCCAACCGGTGAGATTGGCCACCCACATGTCAAAGCCGCCCAGCAACAAGGATGGCATCATCCCAAGCTTCGACCAGATCGGTTTCACATTGCGCACCCGCTTCAAATCTTTGGCCACGGGGCCAGATTTCAGGTCCGTCTCGTAAGCACGCAACTCATCGCCAGAGCGTCCATCTTTGATCGCCGCAATCGCCGCTTCGGCGGCCGCGATCCCCGACAACATCGCGTTATGGTTGCCCTTGATCCGTGGCACATTGACCAATCCGGCCGAACAGCCCAGCAAAGCGCCGCCCGGAAACACCAGTTTAGGAATCGACTGCCAGCCGCCTTCGGTGATCGCGCGCGCACCATACGCCACACGTTTGCCGCCCTTCAAAAGTTCTGCCACCATCGGGTGGTGCTTGAAGCGCTGAAATTCCTGGTAGGGTGAAAGATACGGGTTTTTATAGTTCAGATGCACCACAAATCCGATGTAAACCTGATTTTTATCAATGTGATAGATGAATGATCCACCACCAGCCTTCTTGCCCAAAGGCCAGCCCATCGTGTGGGTCACGGTGCCCTCATGGTGCTTGTCGGGATCAATCTCCCAGATTTCTTTCATGCCCAGACCGAACTTGGCAACATCCGAATTGGCATCCAGATCGTATTTGGCGATCACCTCTTTTGATAGGCTGCCGCGCACACCTTCGGACAGAAACACATATTTGCCGTTCAAAACCATGCCGGGCTCATAGGCATCAGACGGGGTGCCATCAGGGTTTTTGCCAAACTCACCGGCGACCACACCGCTCACTTCGCCATTCTCGCCATAGATCAGCTCGGAACAGGCCATGCCGGGGAAAATCTCGACCCCCAGCGCCTCGGCTTGCTCAGCCATCCAGCGACAAACATTGGCCATCGACACAATGTAGCAGCCGTGGTTGCTCATCAATGGCGGCATGAGCTTGGTGGGGATCCGCAGCTTACCGGCCTCGCCCAACATATAGAAATTGTCTTTCTTCACCGGTACCGTGATTGGCGCGCCGCGCTCTTTCCAATCTGGGATCAAAGCATTCAGCCCAACAGGGTCAAGCACCGCGCCCGATAGAATATGCGCCCCGACTTCAGATCCTTTTTCCAGAACCACAACCTGAATATCGCTGTCCAATTGTTTCAGCCGGATCGCCGCCGAAAGACCCGCAGGCCCCGCGCCAACAATCACCACATCATAGTCCATCGATTCGCGTTCTATCTCGGCCATATCTGTTCTCGCTTTTTGGCTACCGCGCAAGATTGTTGCGCGAGGATCTCGTTACCTCGTTGGTAGCGGAAACCGCCCCAGCGGGTCAATCACTACACCACGTTATTCCGGCGTCGCAGCCCCCACCACAGGCCAAATACGATAATAATCGAAACATAACCGTCCACCGCGTAATGATATCCGGTAAAAACCGATACAAAAAGGATAGAAAGCAGGAAGATCACGGCCACCGGCAGCAGCCATTTGCTACGCTCAACCATATATATTGCGGTCACGGTTGCGGTTGCGACATGCACGCTCGGAAACGCAGATATCCCCGATCCAACACTGACAGAATCGCTGCTAAACTTATCCCATAGCGCCTGTTGCACATGGCCAATAAAGGAGCCCGAAAGCCCACTACTGTACAAAGTTTTCGTCAAATCGACAAACCGCTCCCCGCCCAGCAATCGATCATAATAAACCGGCCCCACCGAAAGTCCCGCAAACGCCAGCACATTCCCAATAAAAATCCATGCGACGAAATACAGGACCAATGTACGCATTGAGCGGGCGTGATCCCCGTCGGAGATCGCAATAATCACCGGCAGCGCCAGCGCCGGCAGCCCCCAGACGGCAAGATAGCTGCTAATAACGAAATCTATAGGCAGATAGCCCGCCATTTGATGCGCAATCACCCACGGGTCCACCCCGAAATGCAACATCCGGTCAAGATCGGCAAAGAAGGGGTCCGCGAAATAAGGCATGACATAAGGCATGGTATTTTTAAGCAGGGTGAACCCAGCATGCATCAATATGCAACCAACCAACGCATAGAAGGTTAATAAAACACGCGGCTTCAACACCTCTCGATCAACCAGAAGAACAAGAGCAACCAATCCAGCGCCAATACCAATCAGAAAAAGCTTTCCTAAACCTAATAACGTTTGTGCAGAAAGACCGATTGCATCAAGACCCAGCCTGGGGTCTCCTAGATAGATTGACGAGATAATTAGGGCAAAGACTATATAAATGACTGAAAAATAGAAATACGCTCTCAACTGACGGCTCCAAACAATTTAGCTCTCATTCGTAGACATCGGCGTAGCCCACCCCCCTCCCTACGTCAATTATCCGCCGACACTGGAAGCACTTGGCGAATTCCCCTTGCATTCATGCCACTTGTCGGTTTGTTTGGATGAACACTTATTCGCATCGGGAAAAACCCTCGCGACAGCACAAAATCTGAAGAGACATATGGAAAAGATACCCCTGACCCGCGCTGGTCACACATTGCTTGATAAAGAATTGAAAATCCTCAAATCCAAGGAACGCCCCGCCGTGATCCGCGCGATTGCCGAAGCGCGCGCCCATGGCGATTTGTCGGAAAACGCCGAATACCACGCCGCCCGCGAAAAGCAGAGCTTCATTGAGGGCCGCGTCAAAGAGATTGAGGCGATCCTGTCGCTGGCCGATGTGATTGATCCCGCATCGCTGTCAGGCACCATCAAATTCGGCGCCACCGTGACCTTGGTCAACGAGGACACCGACGAGGAAGTGACCTATCAGATCGTCGGCGAACCAGAATCAAACCTCGAAAAAGGATTGCTCAACCTGCGTTCGCCTCTGGCGCGCTCGTTGATCGGCAAAGAAGAAGGCGACAGCGTCGTGGTGAAAACCCCCGGCGGTGAAAAGGCCTATGAAATACTGAATATCGAGTATAAATAGCGGATCAATTAACCAGTCTGGGCAGATGAGCGAAAACAAAACAGCAAAACCAATGGATCTAGGCATCTACGGTCGCAAAGGCAGCGGCGGGATCACGGCTGCCGAAATCATCGCCCTCGCGCTCAGCTTATTGTGGGTTGTCGCCGTGATCTTGTTTTTCACCTACGCGCCAAAAACCGATGGACCCGATGGCCAAGTCGCGCTTGATCCGATTGTCTTCGTGATGAAATTGATGGCAATTTTTCTGCCAATCGCAGTGATTTGGGTCGGGGCGTCGGCGGCACGCTCAGCCCGGATCATGCGCACAGAATCCGCCCGCCTGCAGGCGGCCATCGACGCCATGCGCAACACTTATATCGCACAGGCCCAAAGTGCTGCGATGGGCATCAAACCATCGGTCGAGAAAAAGCTCGATGCGATCGCGGCGGCGCAAAAGCAAACCGAGACCGCCATCGCCACCTTCACCTCGATCCGCACCCAACCATCGTCCCAGCCTGTCGCGCCAAAACCGGCCCCCACAATGGATGGCGCAGACACCCAGACCAGCCTTGCGCTCGGCACCACCACCGAAGACATCACCCCGCCGATTGGCGTTGACGATTTCATTCGGGCGCTGAATTTTCCTGAAAACGAGGATGATCGCGAGGGCTTCGCGGCCCTGCGCCGCGCCCTTCAGGACCGCACCGTGGCCCGCCTCATTCAAGCCGCCCAAGACGTGCTGACCCTGCTAAGCCAAGAAGGCATCTATATGGATGACCTGCAACCTGACCGCGCGCGCCCCGAATTCTGGCGCAAATTTGCCCAGGGGGAACGCGGTCGCGCCATCGCAGATTTGGGCGGTGTGCGGGATCGATCAAGCCTTGCGCTGACCTCAGGCCGGATGCGCCAAGACCCGATTTTTCGCGATGCTGTGCATCACTTCTTGCGCCAATTTGACAAAACCTTTTCCACATTCGAAGCCAATGCAACAGATCAGGAAATTGTCGCCCTCTCCGACACCCGAACCGCCCGCGCCTTTATGCTGCTGGGACGGGTGACAGGGACCTTCGATTAGGGCCTGCCAACGCTCAACTGACTTTAAATGCCAAAACTTCCGAATGGAATAAAGCGCACCAAATCGTCCTCGGAAATCTGCTGCGCATGATCCGCCAATTCAACCAAACCATCGGCCCATGACAGCCCCGAAATCCGGCCAGAGCCTTCGGATTTAAAAACATCGACACGGCCATCTTCCAGCATCCGCGCCCGCAAGTATTCCCGCCGCCCTGCCTTTTTAGATTTCGAAAATGCAGCAGGCACCAGATATCCTTGCGGCTTAATCCAACCCGCCCCCGACAGCGCCGACAATGACGGGCGCGCGAAAATAACCGCGCAAGTAAACGCCGCCACTGGGTTGCCCGGCAAGCCGAATATCGGCACGCCCTGCCACATGCCCAGCGCCAGTGGACGGCCCGGTTTTAACGCAATTCGCCACGCTTCCAGCGCACCTTCTTCCTTTAGCAACGCCGACACATGATCCTCGTCGCCCGCTGATGCCCCACCAGATGTCAGGATCACATCGACCTTGCCGATCGCCTCGTTCAGACAGGCTTTCAACAAGGCTCGATCATCATCAACATGGCCCAAATCATGCGCCGCATACCCCCAACGCCGCGCCAATGACAACAGCATCGGGCGGTTGGCATCATAGGTTTTATCAGGGCCGGATAGCCCCCCATCCGCGGCAATAATCTCGTCTCCCGTTGACAAAACTCCGACCCGCAACCGCCTGTGAACCTCGATTTTCGCAATTCCAAGGCCGGTCAGTAGTGCCAAATCAGGGCTGCGTAATTTGTGACCTGTTGCCAGCGCCAATTGCCCCGCCTCCACATCTTCGCCTGCCTTGCGCGTGTTGAAGCCCACCTTCACAGGCCCCTGAAATGCCAAATGGCCATCGGCACATTTGACATCCTCCTCCATCACCACGGTGTCAACGCCGCTTGGCACCAACGCGCCAGTTAATATGCGGATTGCATGACCGGCTGGCACGCTGCCAATGTAAGGCGCACCGGCGGCGGCCCGTCCATCAACCAAAGGCAAAATATAGGGCGCATCGCCAATGCTGGCGGCGGCAAAGCCGTAGCCGTCCATCGCCGAATTCGCACCGGGCGGATTGGATCGCAACGCCAACAGATCACCCGCCAGCACGCGGCCTTCGGCATCAGATACCTCAACCGCTTCCACACCGACAACCACACTCAAACGCTGCTCAAGATGTGCCAAAGCCGCATCCACCGGCATCCATTTCACCCCCTCGGGCAAGGCAAAACAATCATCGCGCATCACGGGCGGGCTCAGATCTGGAACAGCCTCGTTCTGGGCCATCAGCCCCACCTGTTGCAACACAAAATCGGCAATCGCTGCGGTGTCATTCAAATCGAACTTTGGAACGGTTAGGCCATCAGGGTCATGATCGCTGGCCACGGCCACAATGCTCGGATCATCAAGCGCGATCAACGGCTGTCCGGTGGCGGCGCGATTGGCCTCAATTTTCAGGTGCTCATCGCGCTTATACCCCTCGATCAACACCAGATCATGCGGCGACAAATGCGCCAACAATTGCGTCAATGACGGCTCATCCTGATCACGCAATTCATGCATCAAGGCCCAGCGTTGTTTTGACGCCAACAGCACCTCGCCCGCGCCAGCTTCGCGGTGGCGGTAACTGTCTTTACCTGGATGATCGACATCAAAACTGTGGTGCGCGTGCTTTAGCGTTGCCACCGAAAATCCGCGTGCGGTGATCTCGCTGACCAGCCGTTCAATCAATCCGGTCTTGCCGGAATTTTTCCAACCGACCACCCCAAAGATTTTCATGTCGCTTCCCCAGAAATCAATGCTTCGGCTCTCTGCATATCCTCTGGCGTGTTGACGTTAAAGAACGGATCAAACCGATCATGTGAAAAGGGCGCAAGTGCCGCACCGTGCCGGTCGGTCCAGATCACCACCTTGCGAACACCATCAATAAGGGCGGCGCGCAAATCATCGCGTAACGCCACCGGCCACAGGCCAAACGTCGGCTGGCGCAACATGCCGCGTTTTGGGTGTGGCGAGGCGGCCAGTGCCAGCGTCACACCGGCGTCTTCGGCGGCCATCAACAAGCGCACTGCCAGATCGGCAGGAAAGAACGGCGTGTCAGCCGCCGCCGTCACGATATGGTCAGCACCTCGGCTGGCGGCCCAATCCAGCCCCGCCAAAACCCCCGCCAACGGGCCTGCAAAACCCTCAATACTGTCAGCCACAACCGGCAAACCAAAATGTTTGAGCCGCGCCGCATCACCATTGGCATTGATCACAATTTCGGCCACTTGCGGGGCCAGCCGTTCAATCACTCGCGACAGCAAGGATTGGCCATCGAGCATCAACAGCCCCTTGTCACCGCCCCCCATGCGGGTTGCCAATCCGCCCGCCAAAATCACGCCCAAAGGTGCCTGCATCATAGCTCGGCCCCCTTGCGCCGATGTTTCTTATCTTCATCCGGTACACTCAAAACATCAGCATCCCGAACCAGCCGATCCGCCCCCGACAAACATTGAAATCGCTGCCCGCGCATCCGGCCAATCAATGTCAGCCCAACCTGATTGGCGATCTCGACCCCCCACGCTGTGAAGCCTGATCGCGAGGCCAGCACAGGGATTCCCATCATCGCGGTTTTGATCACCATCTCGCTGGTCAAACGCCCCGTAGTATAAAGAATTTTATCAGCGCCATCGCCCCCCTCGGACAGCATCCAACCCGCGACTTTGTCGACCGCATTGTGGCGCCCGACATCTTCCATATAGACCAGCGGGCGATCCTTTTGGCACAGCACGGTGCCGTGCAGTGCACCGGCGGTCAGATACAAACTCGGGGTGCGGTTGATCTTATCGGCCAAGGTATAAAGCCATGACGTTCGCAGCTCGACGGCGGGCAGTTTCAACCCCGCCAGCCCCTCCATCATATCGCCAAACACCGTGCCGACAGCGCAGCCAGAAGTGCGGATTTTACGGGCCAGTTTATCCTCATAGTCGGTCTCGATTGCGGTGCGCACCACCACGGTTTCGGTTTCCTCGTCGAAATCTACGCCGGTGATATCTTCGCCCTCTGCCAGCATCCCCTGATTGCGCAGAAACCCCAGCGCCAAATATTCAGGATAGTCGCCAATGGTCATCGCCGTAACGATCTCGCGATTGTTCAGATATATCGTCAGCGGGCGTTCTTCGATCACCGCGATGCTTTGAACTGCACCGGTGTGATCCACCGAATCGACACTGCGCGTCAGTCGCGCTGCCTGCGGATCCGGCGCAATTAGATAGTCCACGAGATGATCATTATTCGCCATTTGCAAATCCCCAAAATTCACCCTAAAGCCAATGTAGAGATTAGCAAACGGGCAGAAAATGACCACCAAAAAACGCGCTTTTTTACACGGCATCCGCGACAGCCTGCCCTTTCTTGTGGTGGTGACGCCGTTTGCCATCCTGTTTGGCGTGGTCGCCACCGAAGCCGGATTATCCGTGGCCCAGACCTTCGCATTCAGCATCGCGGTGATCGCGGGCGCCGCCCAATTCGCCGCTGTGCAACTGATGGCCGAAAATGCGCCGGTGCTGATCATCGTCGCCACAGCGCTGGCGGTGAATTTGCGCATGGCGATGTATTCAGCGTCATTGACGCCCTATTTCCGCGGGGTTCCATTATGGAAACGTGCCGCCATGTCCTATATTTTGGTCGACCAAAGCTATGCGCTGGGATTGGCCAAGTACGAATCAACTCCAGGCATGAGCCCCCCTGATCGGTTGGCCTATTTCACCGGAACCATGCTGTTGAACATGCCGCTTTGGTATGCCGGCACCTTGATCGGCGCGCTGGTCGGATCGCGCATCCCGCCGGAATATGCACTGGATTTTGCAGTGCCGATCACCTTTTTGGCGTTGATCGGTCCGATGTTAAAAACCGCAGCCCATATGATGGCCGCCATGACCTCGATCATAGTGGCGCTGCTGCTGGCCTTCATTCCTTATAATATGGGGTTGATGGTGGCGGCGGTGGTGGCGATGATGGTCGGCGCACAGGTGGAATTGATGCTGGAAAGGCGCCGCACATGACGATGACTGACAGCCATATCTGGATCACCATCGGGCTGGTGGCGCTTGGCACTTACCTGATCCGGTTTTCGTTTATCGGGCTGATTGGGGGTCGTGAATTGCCGACTTGGGTGCTGCGCCATTTGCGCTACACGCCGGTGGCCGTGCTGCCCGGTTTGGTCGCGCCGCTGGTGCTGTGGCCTGATGCAACTGGGGGTGCTTATGATGCGCCGCGTCTGATGGCGGCTGCCGTGACCGTGCTGCTGGGCATGGTGTTCAAAAACATGATGCTCGCGATTTTTGGCGGCGGCGTCACGCTGTTCTTAATGTTAATGCTGGTGGGGTAGCACCAAGAAACCAAGCTTAATACTGCTTCTTTTGTTGCGCGATCAACAGACCCGAATTGTCATCCGCATCATCATCGTAAACCTTGTGTTCCGTAACACCCGGTATCCGGCTGAACTGCTGCATTGCCTTTTTCGGATAGAAGGTGGCCTTGATGCTCTCGAACCCTGGCAATTCTTTCAGAATCGAGGTGATGCTCTGGGTGCAATAGGCTTTTGGCGCGGCCCCATGCGCCTGAACAGCACGGATCGCGGCCTCGGCCACTTCGGGTGAAACCTCGACGGTTTGCATCACCATGTGAAAGGTTTCGCGGGTGTGATAATCGATGTAATAGCTCAGAACCCGCGCATTAATGCCATAGTGCACATCGTTGCGCTCAGGGATGCTCGGGCTCCACCATGTGCCGGCGGGATCAAACAGAATGCGCTGCGATCCATTGATCATCAGACCCGCATGCACACCGCTGTTTGAGCGGTTGGAAATCACTGTGAACAACGTCAGCGAAGGCGGGCCGTTATGCCGGTAAATCGCCTGCTTAACATCCTCGTCAGCTGCCCATTTTGGCTCAGCACCACAGGCTGCCAAAAATACCGGCACCATCAGCCACAACAATAATTTACGCATTATCCACACACCCCAGAAAACCGGTTACAGGTTTTAGCCGTTGACCAAATATAGCAAAAACAAAAAGACCATCGCGCCGAGCATGCCGTAACCGGCAAACTTCAAAAACCCGTTGAATGTTTTTTCTTGCTCTTTGATTTCCATCGAGCCGTGTTTGGTATCAGCCATCTTACGCTTTCCTTTTCAAATTCGCTTTGCCCCAAATAGACGATTTCAGCTGATCTGTCACGACCCTATCAATCAATTTTGGGTCGTGATCGGCTTCATGGTCGGCGGCTCGTCGAAAATCGGTCATTTTCGCCGCAACCGATGTGCCTTGGCCTTTGGTTTAACACCTGGATTTCACCTTGGTCTTTCGAGCGCAGCCTATTCTTTCAGTGCCCAAATCCACGCGTCATCATCGCGCCGTGTCCGGGTTACGACCCCAGTTTGATGCAGATGGTTCAGATGCGCCATCGCCTCGACCAAAGCCAAGCCATACACATCTTCCCCGATCTTACGCTTGAACAAAGGTGCAAAACATTCCGCCGCCGTGCGAGGCGTTTCCAGATGTTTCGCCAGCCGTTTCAGCGCGCCGTGGTGGTTATCAATCATCTGACGAAGCCGCGTCGGCAGGCCAATGAACGGCAATTTATGACCGCCCAGAACCAACTGATCTTCACGCGCATAGGGCAACAACCGCTCGCAAGCCTCCAGCCAATCGGCGATTGGATCGGCCTCGGGCTCAGTCGCATAAACCCCGATGTTGGCCGAAATCGAGGGCAGCAACTGATCACCGCCAATCACCAGATTATCATCACGGCTCCAGAAGGTCGCGTGTTCAGGCGCATGGCCATTGCCAATATGAACGTCCCAATCGCGCCCGCCAATGCGGATCACATCATCCTGTTTGATCCGCTTATATCCCAGCGGCATCGGTGCCACCACATCGGCAAAATTGAACGGCCGATCGGTTTTACGCTTGTCATAAATAGCCGCATCCATGCCGCCAGAGCGCCAGAATGCCAGCGTTTCCGCGACCGGCCGATCTTCGACATCCAGCGTCAGCATCCGCGAAAATAACCACGCGGTGCGGGTGGTCCACAGATCCGCGCCATGTTCGGTTTGGAACCAACCGGCAAGGCCAACATGGTCAGGGTGATGATGGGTGACAATCACCCGCGTCACCGGTTTTCCCGCCATCGGACCAGCCAACAGTTTGCCCCAAATTGCCTTGCTGCGTTTGCTGGCAAAACCAGTGTCGATCACCGTCCAGCCATCGCCATCATCCAGCGCGAAAACATTGACATGATCCAACGCCATCGGCAGCGGCAGACGCATCCACAACACACCTTCAGCGACCTCAATGGCTTCCCCCTCGGCAGGCGGTGCTTCAAACGGATAGCGAATTTTTGCTATATGTTTTTCGGCGTTTTGTTCAGTATTTTTTGCAGTACTTTTTTCGGTGTTTTGATCCATCAGGCCGATAGATCATCAACCGAGATCGCATACAAGCCCTCGGCACCAGCCTTGGCGTGTATCAACAGCGCCGCATGTTCAGGCAGCAACCGGTGAATAAAGAACCGCGCCAATTGGCTGCGCGGCCCCTTGCCACCATCCGCCATCGCGGTTTTTAAGTGGTAATGCCCACCCAACACCCGCGCAAACGCCCGTAGATATGGCACCGCGCCGGCAAAACGTTCGTTCATATCATCTTGGGCGACCAGCCATTCGGTGGCCTCGCGCAGGGTTTCTGCCGCATCCCAGACCACACCGGCCATCTTTGGAAAATCACCGCGAACCGCCTCGGCATTGCTCTCGATTTCATCCAACAAACGGTAAGCCGCCTCGCCACCATCCATCATTTTACGCGCCACCAGATCCATCGCTTGAATGCCGTTGGTGCCCTCATAAATTTCAGTGACCCGCACATCACGAGCATATTGCGACGCACCCGTTTCCTCAATGTAGCCCATGCCGCCATGCACCTGCAGGCCCAGCGCCGCAACCGCAGTTCCGGTGTCGGTGCAATAGGCCTTGGCGATCGGCGTTAACAGCGCAGCCCGCGCCCGCCACTCGTTATCATCCAGCGCATTGCCCATATCAATCGCCACACCGCAAGCCAACGAAATCGCCCGCGCCGCGTGAATTTCTGCCTTCATCGTCAGCAACATCCGGCGCACATCAGCATGATCGGCAATGGTGCCCGTGCCGCCCGCAACCGGCGTGCGGCCTTGCTTGCGCTCCATCGCATAGGACAGCGCATGTTGGAACGCAGCTTCGGCCACACCCAGCCCCTGAACCGCGACGCCCAAGCGTGCGTTGTTCATCATCGTGAACATGGTTTTCATACCGGCATGTTCTTGGCCAACCAACCAACCCGTTGCACCATCAAATTGCATCACAGCAGTCGGGCTGCCGTGCAGACCCATCTTATGCTCCAGCGACACCACCTTCAGACTGTTGGCGACCCCCAGATTACCACCCGCATCCGGGATCAACCTTGGCACCATAAACAGGCTGATGCCTTTGGTGCCCGCAGCGCCATCCGGCAAACGCGCCAACACCAGATGACAGGTGTTTTCAATGAAATCACTATCAGCCCAACTGATGAAAATCTTGGTGCCGGTCACCGCATAGGTGCCATCGCCATTGGGCACCGCTTTGGTGCTCAGTGCGCCAACATCACTGCCTGCCTGCGGCTCGGTCAGGTTCATGGTGCCGTGCCACTCGCCACTGATCAGCTTTGGCAAATAGATCGCCTTCAGCGCGTCACTGGCATGATGCTCCAACGCCTCGATCTGCCCCTGCGACATCAACGGGTTCAACTGCAACGCCAAACACGCGCCCGCCATCATTTCATTCACCGCGGTGGTCATCGCCACCGGCAAGCCCATGCCGCCACTTTCCTGCCGCGCTGACATTCCGATCCAGCCGCCCTCGGCAACCGCGCGGTATCCAGCCTCAAACCCTGGCGTACAACGCACCTTACCGTTTTCCAGAACCGCCGGATGCAAATCACCCTCGCGTTGCAATGGGGCCAACACCTCATCGCTGACACGCGCCGCCTCGTTCAAGATCGCCTTGACCATATCCGGCGTGGCCTCATCAAACAGATCGGTGCCTGAAACTTGATCCAACCCGACCACATGCTCGAATAAAAACTGAAACTCCGAAACGGGGGCGCGATAGGGCATAATTTAATCCTTTGAAACAGGCGGCTTGGAATTTACGCGCGATTTAGATATGTCACGCATGTCTCTGAGCAGCCTAAACAATGCCACCCATCCATCAACAGGAACGCAACGTCAGACATGGAAAATGTAACGACAATATTTCTGGAGGCCAACACCGCAGGCCTGAACAGCGCCAGCCAAGCCCTGAGCGATGGCGGCTTGGTCGCGTTTCCAACCGAAACGGTTTACGGGCTGGGGGCAGATGCACGCAACGGCCGCGCGGTTGCACAGATCTTTGAGGCCAAAGGCCGCCCCGCATTTAACCCGCTGATCATCCATGTTGCGACACAGGAAATGGCCGCTGAAATTGCCGTGTTTAACGATGCCGCCTTACACCTTGCCGCCGCCTTTTGGCCCGGCCCCCTAACGCTGGTGCTGCCACTTCGCCCCGAGGCTGGCCTGTCATCACTGGTCACCGCGGGCCTAAACAGCGTCGGCATCCGCCTGCCAGAACACCCTGTCGCCCAACAATTGCTCACCGCCTTTGGTGGCCCTGTTGCGGCCCCCTCGGCCAATCGATCCGGTAGAATCAGCCCAACAACGGCAGCGCATGTGGCGGCTGGTTTGTCAGGTCGGATCAACGTAATCCTTGATGCGGGCGCTTGCAGTGTGGGCTTGGAAAGTACCATCATCGGCTTTGATCCGGTGCCAACATTACTGCGCGCGGGCGGCCTACCAACAGAGGCAATCGAAGCCTGCCTCGGCGCACCACTGGCCAGTCACACACCCTCAGAAACCCCGAATGCACCGGGTCAACTCAGCTCGCACTACGCCCCAAACGCAAAAATCCGTTTGAACGCGACAACCAAAAATCCGGGTGAATTAAAGCTCGGATTTGGCCCTGATCCCGACGCAGATCTGAACCTCTCGCCCTCCGGTGATCTAACAGAAGCCGCCGCCAACCTGTTTCATCACCTGCATGAACTGGACGCCAAAAACGCGCCAATCGCTGTGGCCGCGATCCCCAACAAAGGCCTCGGCATCGCCATCAATGACCGCCTAACGCGCGCCGCAGCCCCGCGCCCCTAGCGCCCGCCTCTTCTTCGTTTTCTAAATACCTGCCGCGCGCAGCGCAAAAAACCTATGCGCGCCCCGCCGTAGCGGACAACGTCAACGGATCAATCCCCAGCAACTTTAACGCCGCCGTCCACTTGTCGCCATAAGACACGTCAAACACCACATCCATAGTTGCATCAGAACTCAACCAACCATTTTGCAGGATTTCATTTTCCAACTGCCCGCTCCCCCAACCAGCATACCCAAGCGCCAGCAACATGGTTTCAGGCCCGTTGCCATTGGCAATATCCGCCAGAATATCCCGCGTCGCGGTCATCGCAAACCGCTCATCCACCTTCAGGGTAAACCCGTCCAAATGATACTCAGCCGAGTGCAAAATAAACCCACGACCAACCTCAACAGGTCCGCCAAAATAGACCGGCACATCCGCCCCATCTGTCGTGCTTTCAATAGAGAGCTGCTTTAACAAATCCTCAAGCGCCACATCAGGCATCGGCTTGTTCACAATCAACCCCATCGCACCATCATCAGCATGGGCGCAGATATAAACCACGCTTTTTTCAAACCGAGGATCATTCATTCCGGGCATGGCAATCAACAGTTTGCCGCACATATTCAGGGTTTCTTTTGGCATTTCCATAGGCCCAGAATGGGTCAGTGCCCCGCCATGTGCAAGGCCTCAACAGGTCACAATCACTGATCGCTCGCTTGAATGTGACTTCCATTGCCGAAATTCATGCCTATGTTGCTGATATGATTAAAAACACCCTCCTGATTTGCGGCTTGATGTTTGGCCTGCTCACCACAGCCCACGCCGAAACCGCCGCCATTTCAAACAACGTGATCCAGCTCTCGGTGCTGCCGGGCTATCGCACCAATCGCGGCACCCACATGGCCGCCCTGCGCATTCAACTGCAACCAGGTTGGAAAACCTATTGGCGCGCCCCCGGTGATGGTGGCATTCCGCCACAGTTTGACTGGTCCGGATCTAAAAATATCCAAGGCATAGAGTTCCACTGGCCGCGCCCAAAAGTCAGCTATATCAACGGATTGCGTACCATCGCCTACACCAACGAAGTGGTGATCCCGATCGAATTATCCCCGCGCAGAAGAGACACCACAATAACCCTAAAGGGGCGCGTTGATCTGGGGGTCTGCAATGATATTTGCATACCGATGAGCCTGAAATTTTCAGCAACCCTCCCCAGCGGAAACACCAAGGTGGACCCGATGATCAGGGCCGCCTTGAAAAAGGTGCCAACCCCCGCCCATAAGGCCGGTGTCAAAACAGTGACCTGCACGATTGAGCCGATCTCGGACGGGCTGCGCCTCACCGCCACCATAACGCTGCCCTCAACAGGGCGCGACGAGATCGCCGTGATTGAAGCGCCCAACCAAAACATCTGGGTGTCCGAGGCCACAACGTCGCGGCGTGGCAATACCCTGACCGCCACCACCGAAATGGTGCCACCCTCGAATGCGCCGTTTATGCTGGATCGTTCAAAAATTCGCATCACGGTGATCGGCTCAAACCGTGCGGTTGATATTTTGGGCTGCACAGGCTAGCTGCCTGCCGTGGTGAAACCAGAGAGGGTAACGCGCCAGCTCAAGATTGGCTCAACGGAGCCTATCTACGAATGATCACCCCGCACGCCGCCCAAACGCCAACACACCACCGACATACGCCAACAGCACCAATATGGCCGAGCCTGCGGCGAACAACCCGAACGCAACCCCCAGTGACCCACCCGATTGTGGGCCGAAACCGCGCAGCATTTCCGGTAACGCGCCCTGCACCAACACAGCCCCCAACGTCACGCCGAACAGCGCCACAATGCCCAGCGCCACGGCCAGCGTTGCCGCTTTCACCACCGCGCCGCGTTGCCCGACATGGGTCGCGCGCCGCAAGGCATTAAACTGGCGTCCGAAATCTTGTTGCATCGCCAGCAAGGCCGGCACCAAAAGCAAAACCAGCACCAGCCCAAACCCGAGCCCGTACACCAACGTGATCACCGTTGGCTTTAAAAACTGCGCCTGTGATGATTTTTCAAACAACAGCGGTGCCAACCCTAAAACCGTGGTCATTGTGGTCAACATCACCGGACGCAAACGGTCAGCTGCCGCATCAATGATCGCCGGAACCAGCCCACGCTCGCGGGCGTATTCATCCACCGTGATGATCAATACGATTGAATCATTGATGATAATCCCCGTCATCCCGACCACCGAGAACATCGACAAGGGAACATCCCACACCATATGGCCATAAATCGTGCCAACCGCCCCAAACGGGATGATCGCCATCACCACCAGCGGCCGCGTCCAGCTGGAGAAAATCCACGCCAGCGTCAGGAATATCCCGATCAGGCACAGACCAAATCCAACCAGCGCATCCGACAGGAATTCATTCTCTTGCTCGGCCAGCCCCGCCATCACCGATTTCACCCCAAAGCGGCTCTCGATTTCAGGCAACGCCACCTCTCGAATTTCGGTCATAATTTCGGCCGCCAGCGCAGGGTCATCCTCGGAAATATCTCCTGTGACCGAAACCAGTTTAATGCCGTTTTCCCGCTGCACGGTTGAAAATCCGGTCTTGCTAGACACCGACACGATATCGGTCAACGGCACATAGTTTCCGGCCGTGGTGCGCAGATGGGTGCGCTCCAGAAAATCGGCGGTTTGCTCACTGTCAGGCAGCTCGACCCGAATCGTCGCGGAGCGTGGCCCGTCAGGATAGGTCGCCGCCTCAATCCCGTTCAACCGGTTGCGCAACACCCGCCCAAGCCCATCAATGCTAAAGCCCAGCGCTTGGCCTTGCGGGGTCAATTCCAGCACCAATTCAACCTTGTCATAGGCCAGACTGTCCTCGACGCCAGACACTTCGCCGTACTGCGCCAAATAGGTTTTGAGCGCCTCGGCCGCGGCTTTCAAGGTCTCGGTATCCGCGCCGTAAAACTCAACATCCAGCGCATCACCGCCCGGCCCAGACCGCCAGCCCCGAAAGCTGACAATTTCAGCCAGTGGATGCTGGCGCACGCTGGCTTGCAAATCACCAACAAACTGAAATGAGGAATAGGGACGCAGATCAGGGTCAATCAATTCAATCGCGATGGACCCCAACAGAGACTTATCTTTGTTGCGCGCGCTCGACAGACCGTGACCGGTGTTGCCGCCAATTTCAGCCACTACATAATCAATCGGATTCAGCCCATAATCCGCCTCGTATTCTAACGCCAAAGCCTCGGTCGCGCGCTGCATTTCGCGCATCATTTCCAGCGTGTCGGCGCGGCTGGCCCCCTCGACCATCGCAAAGTTGCCCGTCACCGACGAGCGTTCAGGTGCGTTGAAAAACCGCCACGTTACATCGCCACGCAGAAAATGCCCGACCTGCCCCGCAAGCGCCAACAAGATGATCGCAACCACCGGATACCGCGCCCAAACCACCAGCCCCATCAGGCGTCGAAAGATCACATCGCGAAACCAGCCAAAACCACGATTTACAAACCGGCTGGGCCAATCGTACCAATGCTCTTTGCTGGAATGGGCCAAAGCGTGGCTCATGTGTTTTGGCAGGATCAGGAAACATTCAATCAAAGAAGCGATCAAAACCACCACAACAGTGAAGGGAATATCGGCGATCAAATTACCAAATCGCCCACCAATCATCACCAGACTAAAGAACGCTATCACCGTGGTAATAGTGGCGGCCATAACCGGCGAGGCCATCCGCCGCGCTGCATTTTCAGCCGCTTCAATCGGTGATTCACCCAGTTCTCGCGCCCTGAAATCAGCGTGTTCTCCCACTACAATCGCATCATCCACCACAATGCCCAGCGTGATAATCAACGCGAACAGCGAGATCATATTGATCGTCAAACCCGCCGCATACATCATCGCAATCGCCGCCAGCATCGCCACCGGAATGCCCGCCGCCACCCAGAATGCCGTGCGTGCATTCAGGAACAAAAACAGCAGCAGCACGACCAGCCCCAAACCCATTGCCCCGTTGCTTAACAGAATGTTCAACCGCGCCTTGATCATTTCCGCGCGGGTGCGGATCAAATCGATTTTCACCTCCGGCGGCATGCTTAGCAGCATCGTCGCCGCCACCTGCTCGACCGTGGTCTGGATATCAATCGCATCGCCGCGCGTTGAGCGATCAATCCGCACCGAAATCGCCGGATCATTGCCAACATAATAGGCCCGATCCCGATCAACCCCCATGACCCGAACCACCGCCACATCCCCGACAATCAACGCCGATCCATCGGCATTGCTTCGCAACACAATCGCACTGATTTGAGCGGCGGAGCGTTTGGCAATGCCGGTGCGCACCCGTGCATTGGCCCCCGCCACCTCTCCCGCCGGATCTGCTGCGGCTTCCTCGGCGATGGCTTTAGAAATTTTGGTCATGGTGATGTCATGTTTGATCAGCGACATTGATGTCACCTCGACCACGGTTTCAGGCGAGGCAATGCCGCGGATGGTGGCACGGGTCACGCCCGCCGCAAACAGACGGGAGACAAATTCATCAGCAAAGCGGCCCAGTTGATCCACCGCCACAGGGCCAGTGATCACCACATCGGTCACACGATCCCGCCACGCGCCGCGCCGCACAACCGGATCTTCAGCGCCCTCGGGCAGGGTGCTGATCGCATCCACCGCCCCCTGCACCTCGTCCGATGCCCGCGACATATCCCAGCCCGCTTCAAACTCCAGAACGATCAGCGCAGAACCCTCTGATGAATTGGCGCTTGAGCCAATGACGCCTTCAACCGCCAACAACGCAGGCTCCAACACTTGCACAATCGCCGCATCAACATCTTCGGCTCCGGCCCCCTGCCAGACCACAGCGATCCGCACATTCTCGATCACAACATCAGGGAAAAACTGCGTCCGCATTTTCGGCAATGCTGCGATTCCAAGCGCCAGCAACACCACCAACAACAGGTTCGCCGCCGTGTTGTGGCGGACAAAGTAGGATATAAGGCCCTTTGGCGCGTCCGACATCGACATGCTTTAGCCCCCGATCCGCGCTTCGATGCGCTGAACCGTGCGGGCCGAGACCAGATCTTTGGCCAACTGCGCCAAAACCCGCGCCTTGGCATCCTTAGGCATTCGCGTATTCGCCTCAATAAAAGCAATCAGCTTGGCGCGGCGATCCTCGGTCAGTGCCAGCATTTCGGGCGCTTCCGTGGCTGTGGCTGTGATTTTGGCAGCGTCATCCGCACGATTCGGACGCACTTTGATGCCCGCCCCAAACAGCGGCGAACGCTCTGACACCACCTCGCGCCCGACAATCTGACTGGCCCGCACCAGCACCGTGTCACCTTGCTTGCGCAGAACCTCAACCGAGACCTGCTCCAACAGATCACCTTCGCCCACCAACAGCACCATTCCCGCCGCATCCACCGCCGAGGCCGGCAACACCACCACGCCGCGCAACACCGGCTCCTTGATCTTTACGGTCACAAAATCACCTGGTCGAAACCCGCGCGCCTGATCCAGATCCGCAAACAGCAAACGCCCCGTCAGCCCTTCGCCCACCACCGCACTTTCGCGCGAAACCCTGCCCTGCACCAACATATCCACCCCGAACACATCCAACAGCACCTGAACCGGCGCCTTGGTCAGCGAGCCTTCTGCGTCCAGTAAACGGGCATATTGGCTGGTCGAGACCCGAAACGACACCTCGAGCGCCTCGGTGTCAATCAGCTGCGCCAGCCGCTCGTTGTTGGCAACCACCCCGCCCTGCACCGCCGAAATCTGGCTCAGGGTTCCATCAAAAGACGCGTGTATTTCGGTATCGGTCAACCGGCGTTCGGCCTCGGCCAAATTGATCTTTTGACGCCCCAGCCGCGTGATCGATTGCGTCACCCGCGCTTCGGCCTGCTGCAAAGCCTGCCGGCGTGACAACACCGCCTGCCCCGCCGCTGATTCTGCCAATGTCGCGACCTCGACCGCCGCATCGGTGCCAACCCCGCGGCTGCGCAGATTTTTTTGCCGCGCTGACGCCTGCTGGCGCAAATCAACTTGCTGGTTGGCAGATTTCACCTCGTCGCGGGCCAGCTCAAGCGCCCGCCGGCCTCGAAGACCTCGGCTTTTGCCTCGGTCAAATCGCCCAGCACCCGCGCCAACGTCGACTGTGCATTCTGTGGATCAATCCGCGCCAGCAATGTGCCTGACGTCACGATGCCACCCTCAACGAACCCCTCGGCCAGATCGATGATGACACCGGCAGCGGTCGCGCGCACATCCAAAACCCGCTGGCTGCGAATTTCACCGAATGCAATGATTTCCGGCACCACATCGCCGGTTTTGGCCACCAATACATTGGCCGAAAACACCCGCTCGCTGCGCGGTCTGGGGTTGGATTCTCGCGCCCAGCGCTCTTGCATCGCGGAATAAATCGTACCGCCAGCCATCGCCAGCAGACCCACCGTCAAGGACAGCAGGAACAAACCAACAAGGCTACGCCGTAAAAACTGCATCAAATGTGCCCTTCTGAATATATTCAGACATCAATATAGAATGGTGAAACCAAGGTTGCCACACCTCTATAACGCACAACCTGTTTACTTCCGTCGCTTGTGCTCATCCAAGCGTGGGAAAATTTCGACAAAATTGCAGGGGCCTTGGCGATAATCCAGCTGCACCGACAAGATTTCATCCCACGCATCCTTGCAGGCGCCGGGGCTGCCGGGCAGCGCGAACAGATAGGTGCCATCGGCCACACCCGCGCAGGCCCGCGACTGCACCGCCGACATACCGATTTTCGGGAATGAGATCATCGTGAACAGAGTGCTGAACGCATCCATTTCCTTCTCGTAAACATCGCGGTGCGCTTCAACCGTCACATCACGTCCGGTCAGGCCAGTGCCGCCGGTGGAGATCACCACGTCGATGTCTTTGTTGGCACACCATGTCCGCAATTGCGCAGCGATCTGATCACGCTCATCACGCAAGATCATCCGGTCGGCCACGATGTGGCCCGAGGCCTTAATCCGGTCAACCAGGATCTGGCCAGATTTATCATCGGCCAACTGGCGCGTGTCTGAAACCGTTAAAACGGCGATGCGCACAGGGATGAATTCTTTTTCAGGTTTTGACATGGTGTTCTCTTTTTCATTTATGACGGCTGCGTTTTTGACAGTATGGCGTCATCAACCCGCACCGCAATGATATGCGTCAAGCTATCGAATCCAGCTTTGCTTTCAGCTCCAGTAAATCCGCCCATGCCTCGCGTTTGGCACGCGGATTTCGCAGCAAATAGGCCGGATGGAACATCGGCAACGCAGGTCGCCCCATGACACTTTCCCAAGTGCCGCGCAACCGCGTGATCCCCTTGCGCCCCAGCATCGCCGAACAAGGTGCGTTGCCCATCAGCACCACCACATCAGGTGCGGCCAATTCGACATGCCGCTCGATAAACGGGCGCAACATGGCAATTTCATCCGGCGTTGGGTCACGATCCTGCGGCGTGCGCCATGGCAATGCCGTGGTGGTGTAAACTGAACCCGCAGAAGGAGGCGCCGAATCAGAGCCATCCCGCCCCAGATCAATCGCCGCCAACATCCGGTCCAGCAACACACCGGCCTGCCCTGAAAAAGGTTTTCCGGCGCGGTCATCCTCGCGATTTGGTGCCTCGGAAATAATCATTACACGGGCCGGCAGCGCCCCATCGGCAAACACCAGATTACGCGCACCGCGTTTTAATTCACACAGATTGAACCCCGCCAAGGCCGCCTCAAGCCCCACCAAATCCGCCGCATTTGCTGCCGCGACTTTGGCCACTGCCACAGCATCCACTTCGACGATCGGAATAGGAGCCGCCGATGGCTTGGGCACGGATTTGCCGGCGGGATCAGCCTGCGCCGCCTTAACCTTTGGCGATTCGGCCACCAGCTCATAGCGGTCCAACGGCACATCACCGATTGCCTCATCGGCACCCAGCTCAATTTGCCACTCCAGCGCCGCCTTGGCCTCGTAATATTCAACTGCAGAATCCATAGGGGCACGCTATGCCCGATCCGGCCCAAGGTAAATGGCTTGCCGCACGGCGTCAGCTTTTCTATAAGCAGGGAAATGCAGGAAGATAAGGACAGCGGCCATGACTTTCACTGCAACGTTCAACGCAAGACACCTGCTGGGCATCGAGCACCTATCCCCCGATGAAATAACCATAATTCTAGATTTGGCTGACCATTACGTCGATCAGAACAGACGTCAGGTCAAACACTCTGATGCGCTTGCAGGCCTAACCCAGATCAACATGTTTTTTGAAAATTCGACCCGCACGCAGGCATCTTTCGAGATTGCTGGCAAACGGTTGGGTGCAGATGTGATGAATATGGCGATGGAAGCCAGCAGCATCAAAAAGGGCGAAACCCTGATTGATACCGCCCTGACCCTGAACGCGATGCACCCCGATTTGCTGGTGGTGCGCCACCCGCATTCAGGTGCTGTGGATCTGCTGGCGCAGAAGGTGAACTGCGCGGTTTTGAACGCTGGGGATGGCACCCACGAGCACCCGACCCAAGCGCTGCTGGACGCGCTGACCATTCGCCGCGCCAAGGGCCGTATACACCGTCTGAGCATCGCGATTTGTGGCGATATCGCGCACAGCCGCGTGGCGCGCTCCAACATCTTGTTGCTGGGGAAAATGGAGAACCGCATTCGTTTGATCGGCCCACCGACCCTGATGCCATCGGGCATTGAACACTTCGGCGTCGAGGTGTTTGACGACATGCGCGAGGGGCTGAAAGACGTCGATGTGGTGATGATGCTGCGCCTGCAAAAAGAGCGCATGGATGGCGGGTTTATCCCATCATCCCGCGAATATTATTACCGTTTTGGTCTGGATGCTGAAAAGCTAAGCCACGCCAAACCCGACGCCATCGTCATGCACCCCGGGCCGATGAACCGCGGCGTGGAAATCGACGGCACCTTGGCCGATGACATCAACAGGTCCGTCATTCAAGAGCAGGTCGAAATGGGTGTCGCCGTGCGAATGGCGGTCATGGATTTACTGGCGCGGAATTTACGCAGCCAAAAACAGGAAGGCGTTTATGTCTGATACAGTCCCCCCCCGCAACGAACCCCTAATCCAGTCGATCCCCGCCAACCGCGCCACCTACAACCGCGAGCATGTGGTGCTGTTTTTCATCGGGGCCGCCCTGATGTACGGGGTGCTGTGGGCGGTCGGAAATCCGTTCCCATGGACCGGCATCGTTGGCGCGGCCTTCGCGATCTTCATCCGCTGGTTCTATGTCGCAAGCGAGGCGATGGACGTGGTCTGGACCCTGACCGACACCCACCTGATCGGCCCGGCCGAGCGCTCAATCCCGCTGACCAGCATCAAAACCGCGCGCACTCTGTTTTCGGCCGCGCAAATCATCACCCACACCGGCGATAAATACATGCTGAAATATCTGGCCGACCCCAAGGCAACGATCAAAGCAATCCTGAACGCCCGCGATCAGGGCATGTCATGAGCAACGCCTCCACAGAAGCATCCGCAGGCACATCCGCAGACACACCCATAAGCTGGGAAGATATCTTTGAGCCTGATGAAGTGTTGCTGTGGCAAGGCCGCCCTGATCCGTCATTCGCTTGGCAAAAACGCCATATCCTGCCAGTGATACTGGGTCTCGGCGTTGCCTGCCTTGGGATCTTGTGGATATTTTTCACCCCGCTTGGCAATGGCTATACCGTGATTATGGGTTTGGTTTTACTGCTGCTGGCCGCGTTCCTCGCCATTGCCCCGCCGGTGATGGCCGCGATGGTGCGCAAGGCATCGTGGTATTCGCTCAGCAACAAGCGCGGTTATATCGCCATGCACCGCCCCAATCTTGGCCGCAAATTGGCCGCCTATCCGATTGATCCCGATTTCGAGCTTAAATTTGACGCCAAGACCCCTGCCACCATCATTTTTGCGATGGCTGTGCGCAAAACCGGCAGTGTCTCTGATCCAGTGAAAATCAGCTTTGATTTGATTGAGGATGGGCAAAAAGTTTACGATCTGATGCGCAAAATCCAGAGGGACGAGATATGAAGATCTCATCCGGCTGGGGCCATATCTGGGGCCAGAGTCTGGTCCGCAACAAGCCCATTCATCAAACAACACTCACCCGTTTTGCCCTGCGCGGGCGTCTCCCCTATCCTCTCATCAAAGAACTGCAACGAGGTCTGTCATGACAATCACCTTTATCAATGCCCGCCTGATTGACCCCGAAACCGGCAGTGACAGCCTCGGCAGTCTGACCATTGACGCAGGCATTATCATTGGCATCAACACGGGCCCAAAAGGTGACATCATTGATTGCGCTGGCAAGTGTCTGGCCCCCGGCATTGTCGACATCGGCGTCAAAGTTTGCGAGCCGGGCGAGCGCCATAAGGAAAGTTACCGCACCGCAGGTCTCGCCGCCGCCGCCGGCGGTGTGACCACGGTCGTCACCCGCCCTGACACCACCCCCGCCATCGACAGCCCCGAGGTGTTGGAATTTGTATCGCGCCGCGCCCGCGAAACCACGCAGGTTAAAATGCTGCCAATGGCTGCCTTGACCAAGGGGCGCGAGGGCCGCGAGATGGTCGAGGTCAGTTTTCTGCTCGATGCTGGCGCCGTGGCCTTTACCGATTGCGACCGCGTGGTGGAAAACACTAAGGTTTTCGCCCGCTGCCTGACCTACGCCAGCGGCCTTGGCGCGCTGGTGATTGCGCATCCCCAAGATCCGGTGATGTCCAAAGGTGCCGCCGTAACCTCTGGTAAATTCGCCACCCTGCGCGGTTTGCCAGCGGTTTCGCCAATGGCCGAACGGATCGGGCTGGAACGCGACTTGGCCTTGGTCGAGATGACCGGCGCACGCTATCACGCCGACACCCTGTCGACCGCCGCCGCCCTGCCCGCACTGGAACGCGCCAAGGCCGCAGGGTTGGATGTAACCGCGGGAACATCAATCCACCATCTAACCTTGAACGAATTGGATGTCGGCAATTACCGCACCTTCTTTAAGGTCAAACCGCCCCTGCGCCATGAGGATGATCGCGTTGCCTTGGTCGCCGCCGTGGCCAGCGGCTTGATCGACATTATTTCATCGATGCACACCCCGCAGGACGAGGAAAGCAAACGCTTGCCATACGAGGAAGCGGCCTCGGGTGCGGTGGCGTTGGAAACCTTGTTGCCCGCCGCCATGCGCCTGTATCATTCCGGAGATATGGACCTGCCGACCCTGTGGCGGGCGCTGTCATTGAACCCCTCAAAACGACTGGGGTTGGACACGGGGCGCCTCGCCAAAGGCGCGCCTGCCGATCTGGTTTTGTTTGATCCAGATGCACCGTTCATAATGGACCGTTTCGCGCTGCAATCAAAATCTAAAAATACCCCCTTTGATGAACAACGGATGCAGGGCAAGGTGTTGGCAACCTATGTCAACGGGGTCGAAATTTTCAAAAGGGGCACGTAATGCCGGACATCATCAGTACATATCAAATGCTGGCGCTTGCGGCGCTTGGCGGATACCTGCTCGGCTCGATCCCGTTTGGCATGGTGATCGCAAAGCTGATGGGGCTGGGCAATCTACGCGAAATCGGCTCTGGCAACATCGGCGCGACCAACGTGCTGCGCACCGGCAACAAAGGTGCGGCGGCCCTAACCCTGTTGTTTGATGCGGGAAAAGGGGCTGTGGCGGTGTTGATTGCCAGTGCCCTGATGGGCAACGATGCAGCGCAAATCGCTGGGCTTGCCGCCTTTTTAGGCCATTTATTCCCAATCTGGCTGCGATTTCGTGGTGGCAAAGGGGTCGCAACATTCCTGGGCATCTTGCTGGCGCTCAGCTGGCCTGTCGGGCTGGCTGCCTGCGCCACATGGCTGTTTTTCGCCCTGACCCTGCGGATATCATCACTGGCAGCCTTGACCGCGGCGGGCCTGTCTCCGCTATGGATACTGCTGTTTGGACGCGCTGACTTGTTGGCTCTCGCAGCGATTTTGACCATCCTGATTTACACTCGCCACGCCGCCAACATCAGCCGAATCAGGGCAGGAACCGAGCCAAAGATAGGGCGTAAAAACGACGCACCCTAGGGTAAGTTCGATAGTTTTCACGATATTATACTTGTTAATTTTGTGATTACGTCTATCCATTACCAATGAAAATATCTGTGATAACAACAGGCCAATAGAATGACTATGAATTCCTCGCTGCCCGAAACAGACGTTAATCCAGAAAACACCCGTGAATGGGTGCGCCACTTGGCCAAATATCGCGATCCAAAATTGTTTCGCAGCCTGTTTGAGCTGGGCACAACCGCAGGCCTGTTCATTGCGCTCTGGGCGCTGGCATGGTGGTCTTTGTCGATCAGCTATTGGCTGACATTTGCGATTGCTCTGGCCAACGGTGTTTTTGTTGTTCGACTGTTTATCATCCAACACGATTGCGGCCACAGCTCGTACTTCAAAAACCGCACATCCGGTGACTGGGTTGGCCGGATCTTAGGCATTTTCACCGTCACGCCCTATGATGTCTGGAAACGTGCACACAGCATTCACCACTCGACATCCGGCAATCTGGACCGGCGCGAATTGGGTGATATCGACACCATTACCGTCACAGAATTCAAAGCACTGTCGCGGATGGGGCGTCTTAAATACCGGTTTTATCGTCACCCGCTTGTTTTGTTTCTGATCGGGCCGACCTACATCTTTTTGCTGACCAACCGCTTGCCAATGGGCCTGATGAAAGCGGGCGCAAAATATTGGATCAGTGCGATTGGCACCAATATCGGCATTGCCGCCCTGCTTGCGATCGTCGTTTACTTTGGCGGTTGGATGCCTCTGCTGCTGATCTTTTTGCCCAGCACGATCATGGGGGCCACCATCGGCGTTTGGATGTTCTATGTACAACACCAGTTTGAAAACACATATTGGGACCGCGACGAGAACTGGAACCTGCATGACGCCGCCCTGCACGGCTCCTCGCACTATGCGCTGCCCGAGCCGCTGCAATGGCTGACCGGCAATATCGGCATCCACCATGTGCATCACATTTACGCGCGCATCCCGTTTTACCGGCTCAAAGAAGTGCTGCGTGATTTCCCGGTTCTAAGAGACGCCCAACGCCTGACAATTCGCGAAAGCCTGTCTTGTGTGAAGCTGCAACTGTGGGACGAAAAACGCCGCGAGCTGGTGTCTTATCGCCGCATGAAAGAGATTTATGGATAGGGTTTACACCCTTCAAGATTAACACGGAATTTTAAGAGCGGCAGGCAATCCTGTCGCTCTTATTCGATTTAAGTTACGGCCACATGCTGCGGATTTTCACACGATTAAGCAACCGTTTTATGACAGCCGGATAATAGGCAAGCATCGCCAAGCCTAGCGTAACAATGCCGATCACAATCCATAGAATAATGACCTCCGACACACTATAGTTGCAACGCCCCTCACCTAGGCAGATGCATTGCAACGCCCGAAGAGGCATCCGCCTAAATCCAGCTGTCGGTTATTTCCTTACCTGAGCAGCTTTTACGCCCCCGCGGTTCAGCGTCGCATGCTCAACTTGAACACCACGTGCAAAACCACACCTTTCAGAGAGTGGCTGCCTTTGAAAACAATGCTCATAAATGAGTGCCGATCCGTAGGTTTTTGACAAACATATGGCAGCGTCAGCGCGACGCTGTAACAGCCCAAAACTTTACGACAGAACCAGCGCGTCTGTATCAGTAATTATAGTCGCCATAAATTTTGGTCAAATCACCGTTCCACTCGCCATTATATTTATCCAACAGCTCATCGGCGGGCACTTTTTCGGTTTCGACACTGTCAATCAGCGCATTCAGGAAATGACGCTCGTCCAACACCATGCCGCCCGCTCCGGGTTTGGCGCGGGCCTTTAGGCCAGCCTCAGAGATCGCCAGAACATCGCGGGCCAAATCTTGCATTTTAACGCCACCAACTTCGGCTTGTAGCCCGTCAACGGATGCGGCCACCCGCCACGCTTCGCGGGTTTCGGCATCCCAATCTTTGGCCAAATCCCAAGCGGCATCCAACGACGCCTGATCATACATCAGACCGGTCCAGAACGCCGGCAGCGCACAGAGCCTGCGCCACGGGCCAGCATCGGCGCCGCGCATTTCCATATATTGCTTAATTCGCACCTCGGGAAAGGCGGTTGTTAGATGATCAGCCCAGTCCGAAAGAGTGGCTTTTTCGCCAAGCAAGGCAGGCAATTCGCCCTTTAGAAAATCACGGAACGACATGCCCAATGCGTTGATATAAACGCCATCGCGGTAGACGAAATACATCGGCACATCCAGCGCGTATTCTACGTAGCGCTCGAACCCCATGCCATCCTCGAACACGAAAGGCAACATGCCGGTGCGCGACGAATCCAGATCGCGCCAAATCCGCGAACGCCAGCTTTTGTGGCCGTTGATCTTGCCCTCAAAGAACGGGGAGTTGGCAAATAGCGCGGTTGCAACCGGTTGCAACGCCAACCCCACGCGGAATTTTTGCACCATGTCGGCCTCGGATCCGAAATCAAGGTTCACCTGAACCGTGCAGGTGCGATACATCATCTGTGTGCCGTGGGTGCCGACTTTGCCCATGTAATCGGTCATCAGTTTGTAACGCCCTTTGGGCATCACCGGCATTTCATCATGAGTCCAGATTGGCGCCGCCCCAAGGCCGATAAATCGCACACCAGCCCCATCCGCCACCGATTGCACCTCGCGCAGGTGGGTGTTCACCTCGTCGCAAGTTTCGTGGATCGTGGTCAGCGGCGCGCCGGAGAGTTCCAGTTGCCCACCAGGCTCGAGGCTGACATTGGCGCCGTTTTTTTCCAGCCCGATGATGTTGCCGGCTTCCATAACCGGGGTCCAGTTGAACTGGTCTCGCAGCCCCTCAAGCACCGATTTGATCGAATGCACACCTTCATAGGGCAGTGGTTTTTGGCTGGCTTTGCAATAGCCGAACTTCTCGTGCTCGGTACCAATGCGCCAATCATCCTTTGGCTTGCAGCCCTCGGCCAAAAATTGGGCCATTTGGGAGTGATGTTCGATGGGGCCGCCGCCGGATTGAGGAATGGACATGTCTGGATCTCGCTCTATTGCGCTGTGTCTGGAATATCAGATTTGGGTGCTAATGTGGGGGATGTCAATGCAACTGGCGCGGCTCTTTTTGCCAAATCACAATGGGGTGAGGCGATAGGGTGTTCAGCGCGTGCAGCATTCGCTGGGTTTCAAAGCCTTTCAGGGCCCCGAAAGCATCAAACAGGGTCTCTGAATGTTCGGCATCGGTCGGGATGCTCAAGGGGTGCCGGCCAGGTTCTGTTAAAACCCAGCGATGCGCGCCGCCCTCAAAAGGGTGCAATTCAACGAGCGTTAGAGCCTCAATTGAAACTGTTCCGCCCTCAAGTGGGCCAAAATAGATCACTTCGCGCTCATCCACCTGCACCACGCCAGCGCCGCCTGTACCAATCCGAAATCGCGTTCGTTGCACGCCGGTAAAAACCGTTACGGCGCCAAGTGCGATCAGGATCCAGCCGAAAACCGCGATCAGCCCCAGTGATGTGGCCACCAGCCAGCCGCCCCAAACCAAAATCGCCAACCCGATCAGGACTTCGCGCCAGCGCCAGAAAAAGGCGCGGGTTTCAGGCCGTATATACCGCATCACCAGTCTCCCAATGTGGATTGCCACAGAGTTAGTGCGCCAACGGCGGCAGTGTCGGCGCGTAAAATTCTGGGGCCGAGGCTGATCTTTGTCACAAATGGCAGCGCGGATAATTTGGCGCGTTCAGCATCACTAAAGCCACCTTCAGGGCCGATCAGGATGGCCCACTTCTGGATCCCAGATTGGGCCTGAAGGCTTTGTTTTGCGCCGCTTAGGGCCTCATCGCAGAAAATAAGTTGGCGATCCGTTGGCCAGTTGTTCAGCACGGTATCCAGTTTTTGAAGATTGCTGACCTCGGGCACATAGGTGCCGCCGCATTGCTCGGTGGCTTCAAGCGCGTGGGCTTGCAAGCGGTCTTGGCGGATGCGATCCGAATTGGTAAACTGGGTTTGCACCGGCATGATTTTGGCAGCACCCATTTCGGCGGCTTTTTCAACGATGAAATCAGTGCGGGCCTTTTTGATCGGCGCGAACAGCAGCCACAGGTCAGGCGGCATTTGCAGTGGGCGGGTTTTCTCAAGGCAGATCAGGGTGCCATTACGCTTGTTTGCGGCTGTGACCTCGGCCAAATATTCGCCATCAACCCCGTTGAACAGCAGCACACGCGCCGCTAATTTCAGCCTCATCACCCCGAAAAGGTAGTTCGACTCATCGCGATCCAAAGGAATGGTTTGCCCCGGCGCCAATGCCTGCGTTACACAGAGCCTGATTTTTGCTTTTTCCATGGATGAACCATATGCCCGACACGCCAGATATTCCAGAGCCGACAGGACAAGTTGCAGATGCCGTGACGGGCAACTGGGTCGATCATATTGCGCCGGCTTGGACGCAGCCATATTTGCGACTGTCACGGGCGGACCGGCCGATTGGCACGTGGTTGTTGTTGTTGCCATGCTGGTGGGGCGTGTTGTTGGCGGCGTTGAAAGGGGGCGACTTTACGCGGTTTGATTTGTGGATAATCGTCGGCTGTGGCATGGGAGCGTGGTTGATGCGCGGCGCGGGTTGCACGTGGAATGACATCACCGATCGCAAGATCGACGCACAGGTCGAGCGCACCCGTTCGCGCCCAATCCCGTCAGGTCAGCTTAGCGTTAAGGCGGCGACGGTATGGATGGCGCTACAAGCTCTGATGGCGTTTGCGATTTTGCTGAGCTTCAACTGGAATGCGGTTTTTCTGGGCATTGGCTCGCTGGCCTTAGTGGCGATCTATCCGTTTGCCAAACGGTTCACGTGGTGGCCGCAGGTGTTTTTGGGGCTGGCTTTTAACTGGGGTGCGTTGCTGGCGTGGACCGCACATGCGGGGCAATTGGAGTGGCCAGCGGTCTTATTATACATCGCCGGCATTTCATGGACGCTGCTTTATGACACCATCTATGCGCATCAAGACACCGAGGATGACGCGATGCTTGGAATCAAATCCACCGCGCGATTGTTCGGTGAAAATTCTCACCGGTGGTTGCGCGGCTTCATGGTGATTTCGGTGCTGCTTTTGGCGGTTGCGATCATTTTGGCGCTGGCGGACAACCCGAATCCTATGGTGATGGTGATCGCGCTGGGCGGGCCTTGGGCGTTTGGCTGGCACTTGGCATGGCAAACGCGCATTCTGGACACCGCAAACCCTGAAATATGCCTGCGGCTTTTTCGTGCAAATCGAAATTCAGGCCTGATAATTGCGCTATTTATTGCCGTAGCGCATTTGCTGTGATTGAACCTTGATTGTAGTCGGCCTAAACAGGGGAAAACAACATTGGGTAGCCAGAACCGGTATGCGAATTTCCTCACTCCTCTCGATGCTTGCAATGCTCCTGATTGCAGGGGCAGTTAGCACATTTAGCGCCATGCGGGCGGCGGATTTTGTTGAAAAACGCTCGCTTGCCGATGTCAGCGATGCGTTGGTTGTCAATGACCATGCTTGGGTTTCGGTACATGTGGATGGATTGCGGGTCGAGCTGACGGGCATGGCCGCTGATGAGGCCACCCGCTTTCAGGCGCTGAGCGTGACCAATCGGATCGTCGATGCAGAGCGCATTATTGACAGCATGGAGGTTGTGGATGCGGTTGCCATCAAAGCACCGACATTTTCCATCGAAATTTTGCGCAATGATACCGGCATTGCGATTATCGGTCTAATTCCGGCCAGCACTGACCGCGATAAAATCGTTTTGATGTTGTCAAAATTGTCCGGTGGCACGCAGGTTACTGACATGATGGATTCGACCGATTATCCGGCCCCTAAAGAATGGGATGACGCGTTGCGGTTTGGCCTGAATGCCCTGCATGATCTGCCAAAATCAAAAATTTCGATCACTGCGAAACGGGTTGCGGTGACGGCAATTTCAGGCAGCATCCCTGAAAAGCGCAAAATCGAGGCTGATTTGGCAGGTGACATCCCGCAAGGTATAACACTGATCACCCATATTTCAGCGCCGCGTCCGGTGATCACCCCCTTCACTCTGCGCTTTATTATTGATGGCGAGGTCACGCGGTTTGACGCTTGTTCCGCCGGCACGGACAAGACCCATGCGATGATTGTCAAAGCAGCGCGGGCGGCGGGATTGAATGGCAAAACCAACTGCACCATCGGGCTGGGCGTGCCGAGCCCATCGTGGGGCAAGGCTGTTGCCAGCGGCATTGCAGCCTTGCAGGAACTTGGCGGCGGTAGCATCAGTTATTCCGATGCGGACATCACGCTTATTGCGCTGGACACCACGCCACAATCAAAATTTGACCGCGTGATTGGCGAATTAGAGGCCGCGCTGCCCGATGTGTTCTCACTGCATTCGGTGCTGCCGGAGCCGGTTAATATTGACGGCAGCGATGCCGGCAGCGGCCCGCCGGAATTTGTGGCGACCCGCAGCCCCGAAGGGCAAGTGCAGCTGCGCGGCCGGGTCACAGACGAGCGAACCCGAGCTGCGATCAACAGCTATGCAAAAGCGTGGTTCGGCAGTCAGGCGGTTTATGGTGCGACACGTCTGGATAGCGAGCTGCCAGATGGCTGGCCTCTGCGGGTTTTGGCGGGCATTGAGGCCTTGGCCGAATTGAACCAAGGCAGCGTTGTGGTGCAGCAACATTTTGTCGAGGTTCGCGGTGTGACCGGCAACCCCGAGGCCAGCGCCAATATTGCGCGGCTGCTGTCTGAAAAATTGGGAGCATCGGAAGATTACGGGATTGATGTCACTTATGAGAAAAAGCTGGATCCACTGGCAGGCCTGTTAAAACCGGCTGAATGTGTGGCTGAAATCAACACGGTTCTGACCGAGCGCAAGATCAGTTTTGATCCGGGATCGGCGGAATTGGATGCGGGCGGGCGGGCCGTGGTGGACCGGCTGGCCGAGATCATCAAGGGCTGCCACAAAGCCAAAATGGAGATCGCGGGCTATACCGACAGTCAGGGCCGCGAGGCGATGAACCAGTCACTGTCGCAATCGCGGGCCGATGCGGTGTTGCAAGGCCTGATTGCCAACCGTGTTCTGACAACGGGTCTGACGGCCAAGGGCTATGGCGAGACGGCGCCGATTGCCAACAATGAGACCGAGGAGGGGCGCGAAGCCAATCGCCGGATTGAGTTTACTCTGATTTTGCCGGAAAAAACCGAAGAACAAGCCACGGCACTTGAACAAATGGGAGCTGCTGCGATAGATGCACAGGCATCCGAAACTAACACCCCCAAATCTGAAACGGTGGAGACCACAGATGAACAGAACTGAATTTATCACCGCCATCGCGGTCATCCTGTTTGTGGCCTTTGTGCTGGGCTGGTTTGCGCATTGGTTGCTGCACCGGTTCACCCGTGTGTCGCAAGCCGATCTGGGCGAGTTGGACAACATGGCGCAATCCTTGCACGAAGCCGAAGAAACCCGCGATCAGGCGATCACCTATTTGCAGCAACGCGAGGCTGAAATGACCAACCAACAGGCCCAGACCGAGGCTGAATTATCGGCGGCGATGGATGGTTTACGGGCGGCCCGTCAAGAGGCCGAAGAGATGCGGATCTATGTGGAACAGCTCGGCAGCAGATAGCGGTTACCACTTGGCGAGCGCGTCTTCGTCCTCGGCTTTGGCATCGACCCATTCTGCTCCATCGGTGGTGAATTCTTTCTTCCAGAACGGGGCGCGGGATTTCAGATAATCCATCAGAAATGCGGCCGCTTCAAACGCATCTTTGCGGTGCGGCGCGGCACAGGCCACCATCATGATCATATCACCGACACGCAGGGTGCCGTAGCGGTGAATGATCAAACTATCTTTTAAATCCCAGCGCTTAACGGCCTCGGCCTCAATGGTTTCCAGCGCGCTTTGCGTCATCCCGGGGTAGTGCTCGATCTCCATGCGGTCCAGATCACCAGCGGCGGTGTTGCGCACAATGCCGGTGAAGTTCACCACCGCACCTGCCTGCGTTTGGGCGCTGGCAAAACCTTGCACCACAGCCCCCAGATCAAACGGCGCGTCCTGAACGCAAACAGTCATATCAGCCGCCTGTCATCGGTGGGAAGAATGCAACTTCGCGCACGCCAGCTAGGGGGGTGTCGAATTCGCAAAGCTCTTGATCCACGGCCACCCGCAGGGCTGAAATATCTTCAAAGGCTGCCGCATAACGCTCTTCGCGCAGCTTCAGTTCTTCAACCAGATCGGCCACGGTTTTCGCCGATGTTTCGATCTGTTCTTTCGGTAATCCAATCCGCTCACGCACCCATGCGAAATACAGCACATCAATCATTTTGCATCATCCTTTAGGAACGGCAACGCTTTGATGAAATAATCCCAGCCGGTGATCAGGGTCAGCGCGGCGGCAATCCACAGCAGGGCGATGCCGCCAAAATAGCTCCACGTGAAACCTTTATGAACCCAGATCAGCCCGTTTAGGTCTTCGACGTGACCGGCAAGGATCGCATCAATCATCTGCGCGTCCATCGCTTGGGTCAGCTCCACAATTTTGTCGGCGAAAATTCCTTGCGAGAACAAAACCGCAATCGCAACCATCTGCGCTGTGGTCTTCCATTTTGCCAATTTGGTGACCTTCAGCGTGCTGGCCTTGTCGCCCAAAAACTCGCGCAAACCAGAAACAAAAACTTCGCGGAAAAAGATCATGGTGGCAGGCAGCAAAATCCACGCTTTGACGCCGGAAAATCCGATGATCACCAGCAGCGCGATCAGCACCATTGCCTTGTCGGCGATCGGATCCAGCATGGCGCCGAACTTGCTTTCTTGTTTCCAAGCGCGCGCCAGATACCCGTCAAGGAAATCAGTCAGCGCCGCTGCCACGAACAGGATCAGGGCGAACCAATCCGCCCACGGCGTGTTGAAATACAAAAACATCACCGCCAGCGTCGGGGCTGCCAGCAGGCGAATTACGGTCAAAATATTGGGCAGGTTCCATGTCATGTGTTCATCCTAACCCGTCAGCCTTTGTCATGAAAGAAGTCATAGAGGGTTTCTGCCATTCTACTGGATATTCCGTCAACCTTCTTTAAATCCTCAAGGCCCGCGCGGCTGACCGCCTTGGCGCTGCCGAAATACGCCAGTAACGCCCGTTTGCGCGCTGCCCCGACGCCGGGCACGGTGTCAAGCGGGGTCGCGCCCATGGCTTTGGCGCGTTTGGCGCGGTGGGTGCCGATGGCAAAACGGTGCACCTCGTCACGCATTCGTTGTACGAAATACAGCACTGGATCATTATGTCGCAGTGCGAACGGTCGCTTGCCGCGTCGGTGGAATTCTTCTTTGCCAGCATCGCGGTCTTCGCCCTTGGCAACGCCGATCATTGCAATGTCACTGACGCCATATTCACGCATGATTTCGGCCACCGCACTGACCTGACCAGCACCACCATCAATCAGCAACAAGTCAGGCCAATTTCCGCTTTTGCGTTCGGGATCTTCTTTTAACAGTCGCTTGAAGCGCCGCCCGAGAACCTCTTTCATCATGCCGAAATCATCACCGGCGACCAGATCATCACCCTTGATGTTGAACTTGCGATACTGGCTTTTCATATAGCCCTCCGGCCCCGCCACGATCATCGCGCCAACTGCGTGTGCGCCCGAAATATGCGAGTTGTCGTAGACCTCGATGCGCTTGGGTGGGCCGTCCAAATCAAAAGCCTCGGCCAGCCCTTGCAACAGCTTGGTCTGGGTTGCAGTTTCGGCCATTCGCCGCGCGAGGCTTTCGCGGGCGTTGCGCGCGGCTCCCTCAACCAATTCCGCCTTCTCGCCGCGCAGAGGCACCGAAATGCCGACCTTGCGCCCCGCCTTTTGGCTCAGGGCGTTCTGCATCAAGTCCTCGTTTTCAATCGGGTGTGATAGCAGCAGCAGTTTTGGCGGCAGTTTGTTGTCATAAAACTGACCGATGAAAGCCTCTAGCACCTCCGGCTCATCGGCCCCTGCACCGGTGCGTGGGTAGAAATCTTTGTTGCCCCAGTTCTGATTGGCTCGGATGAAAAACACCTGCACGCAAGCTTGGCCGTCTTGCATATGCAGCGCAATCACGTCGGCCTCGTTCACGCCTTGCGGGTTGATACCCTGCACTTGTTGCACTTGGGTCAACGCCTTGATTCGGTCGCGCAAAGATGCGGCGCGCTCGAACTCCATCGCGTCGCTGGCCACCTGCATTTGCACGGCCAATTCGGCCTGCACTTTGGTCGACTTTCCAGACAGGAACTGCTCGGCATCATGCACCAACGTGCCGTAATCCGCCTCGCTGATCATATCAACACAAGGGCCAGAACAGCGTTTGATTTGATAGAGCAGGCAGGGGCGGGTGCGGCTGGTGAACATCGAGTCTGAGCAATTGCGCAGCAGGAATACTTTTTGCAGCTGGTTCAGCACACGATTGACCGCGCCGGCACTGGCAAATGGGCCAAAGTAACTGCCCGCTTCGCCCTTGCGGCCACGATGTTTTTTGATCTGGGCAAAGGGGTGGGTTTTGGCCAGCAGGATGCTGGGGAATGTTTTGTCATCACGCAGCAGCACATTGTAATATGGCTTCAGCTGCTTGATCAGATTTTGCTCGAGCAGCAGGGCATCGGTTTCGGTTTTTGTGGTCAGAAACATCATCGAGGCGGTTTGATGGATCATGCGGGAAATGCGCACCGTATGGCCGCGCGGGTTGGCGTAATTTGACACCCGCTTTTTCAGATGCCGCGCCTTGCCGACGTATAAAACACGGCCCTGCGCATCCAACATCCGGTAAACGCCCGGGCTGCCATCCAGCGTTTTCAGATAGCCGCGCACCCGTTCATGGCCGGTCACGGGGCTGTCGTCTGCTTTGATGTCTTGCTCGTCGCTCATTCAGTCCTCCCCCGTTGTGATTCTTTTGTGCGCTGCACTCTTATCGTCGCATCGCAAGAGAAAACATCTCCATCGTTGCTGTGGATAAACCTGTATGTAACTTTGCCAGAGATCACTATTTCCGTTTGTTTGTTGCTGTTTCGTCGGTTTGCCTAATTTTTAGGCAATATTGTAAGGTGTTGTTTTTACATGGTATTTTTATAAAACCCTGCCAAATCATTGAAATCATTACTAAAATTATAACGGCTTTGTGGCCGGATCGTCAAAAGTGCACAACTTTTTCACCAGACCTCATAATGGCGATGCTGATAGCTATTCAACTCCAAGGATATCGGCGGTTTTCCATGTCAGGGTTTGGCCGCCATCCACACATAATAACTGCCCCGTCACTGCGGGCGCATCCAGAAAATAGCCCAAGGCGGCGGTGATATCCTCGGGGTTTGCGCCACGGCCCAGCGGTACGTTTTTACGTTGCTCGGTGAAATGGCGTTCTGATTGGCGGCTGCCGCGCAATGTTGGCCCGGGCCCGATGGCGTTGACCCGGATATCAGGGGCCAAGGCTTGAGCGGCGGTTTGGGTCAGCGCCCAGAGGCCCATTTTGGCGAGTGTATAGGTCATGAATTCTGGCGTCAGTTTACGCACGCGTTGATCCAGCATGTTGATCACCAAGGCTTGCGATTTTGGCTC
>JPUR01000295.1 GCA_001321835.1 Marinosulfonomonas sp. PRT-SC04 | reverse complement strand
ATTCATGGCATCAAAAGGCATTTGCATTATCCTGTCTGCCTAACGCCAAATCTGGTGCGAGGCAATCGCGGCGCTCCGGTATTGAAGCGCCGCAATTTGATCACTCGCTGGCGGGCGCGTTGCCATGTTTCATGCCGGCATGCCATGCCCCATACCATGTCCCATATCACCATGCATGCCATGCCCCTTGCCAAACCGCATACCGCGTCCGTCTTTACGTGCAGCAAACTCTTCAGCACTGATGGCCCCGTCACCGTCGGTATCAAGCTGCGCAAACATATCCTTGCCGCGCGGCATGTCTTGCATCTCGGCTTGGCTCAGCATGCCGTCCTTGTCGGTATCGATCCGCGCAATCATCTGCTTTAGCCGATCACCCATCCGCTCTGCCATCTTACTGTTGGCACGGGCCAGCATCTCATCGGCGGACAACAGACCATCGCCATTGCTGTCGGCTTTGTTGAACTCTGCGGTTTTATGCGCGTCCATCTCGGCCTGTGTGACCTTGCCGTCCTTATCGGCGTCCAGCACCTCAAAGCTGATCTGGCCCATTGGCCCCATGCCGCCCATGCCGCCGCCCCCCCCCCCAACCGCCCTGATGCGCATTTGCCATGCCGACAATCCCTGCCCCAAGACCCACAACCAAAACACCTGCAATCCAATATGTCTTTTTCATTCGCTCGTCTCCATAACCGTTAAACTGCAACACCCCATTGTTAGCGTGTCATATAGGGTAAACGCCGGATCGCCGGATTTCCGTCGCATGTATTTGCGAAAACTTGCGACATCGCGCCGCAAAGCTAATTCAAAGGCTTCTTTTTAACGAATTTACCGCTAAAGAAAGGGCAGCGAACAGGAAAGCGAGACAATATGACAACCGATTTTACCGGCAGCCCACCGAACGATGCCCCCGCCCGCACAGAACCAGCAGAACGCACAGAACGCTCGGTGCGCGCAGCCATGCTCAAAGGCTGGAGACGACGCTGCCCCAATTGCGGCACCGGCCCCTTGCTCAAAGGCTACCTAAAGGTGCGCGACAGCTGCACGGTTTGCGATGAGCCCCTGCACCACCACCGCGCCGATGACGGGCCAGCTTATTTGACCATCCTGATTGTTGGTCACCTGATGGCGCCGCTGATCCTGATCGTGTTCACCACCTACCGCCCAGCCCCAATTGTGCTGGCAACCACATTCACGGTTGGATGTGTGGCGCTTTCACTCTACCTTCTCCCCAGATTTAAGGGGCTGATCGTGGCCATCCAATGGGCCAAGCGCATGCACGGCTTTGGCATCTAAGCGATGAGCGCCCCTCACATCATATAACCGAGCAAGGGCTTTGAATGGACAAAACTGCAATCCGCCACGCCGCCACCGTGATTATGGTGCGCGACCGCGATACCAACCCGCGTATCCTGATGGGCCAACGCGGCGCCAAAGCGGCGTTCATGCCGAATAAATTCGTCTTTCCAGGCGGCGCGGTTGATGCGGATGATGCGGATATTCCACTGGCAACCCCACTGCAACCTGACTGCATTGCACAGCTATCGCATGAGGCCGACACCACCCTGATCCCCGCCATCGCCACCGCCGCGATCCGCGAAGTCTGGGAAGAAACCGGCCTGATCCTCGGCGAAACTGGCGAATGGCAAACCACCCCACCCGAAGACTGGGCCAGCTTTGCAGCCGCCGGCTACCTGCCCTCAGCCGCCAGCCTAACATTCGTGTTTCGCGCCATCACTCCGCCGGGTCGCCCGCGCCGCTTTGACGCGCGTTTCTTCATGGTCGATGCGGCGCGGGTATGCGGCGATGTCGATGATTTCACCCACGCGTGTGATGAACTTTCACACCTGCAATGGATCGCCCTTGATGACATGCGCAACTTTGATTTGCCGTTCATCACTCAGGTCGTGATGGCCGAAATCAGCAACCTGATCCGCACGGGCACAACCCCAAAAACCGTGCCCTTCTTTCGCAATGACGACGAAGAAAGCCTGTTTCTGCGCCTTGACGGGGTAACCCCCTAACCGCGTCTTCTTTTCTTAAATATCCGCGCCGCAGGCAGCCCGCCTCAAACGGGTCGCTCTAAATCACCAACACCAACATCAAAATCGAGAGCAGCAGGATCACAATCCCCGCCACCTCGCGCTTGGTGCTGCGCTCTTTATAATAGAAATACGACGCCACCGCGCCAAACAGCAATTCAACCTGCCCCAACCCCTTAACATAGGCCGCAGATTGCAACGCAAAGGCGGTGAACCAACACAGACTGCCGACCAGCGACATGATCCCCATCACGCTCGCACCCGCCACGAGGCCACCACTTTGGCAATCTGCCCCGCCTCGCGCCGCCACAACCACAACGCCAAAACGCTGGTCTGAAACGCCGTCACCACCGCCAACGTCAGATTGGCGCGAAAAAACGCATCTTCCGTGCCGAGCGCCAAAACCCCGCCCCGATAAGACACCGCCGACACCGCAAACGAGATCCCCGCAAGCAGCCCCAGCCCCGCCGCGCGATTAAAAATCCGGCGCACCAACGGACCAGAACTGTGCGGCGAGTCCGACAACAAAATCAGCCCAACAAAGCCGATCAAAATCGCCACCACACCCCAACCAGACAAGCCCTCGCCCAGAACAAAAAACCCGACCACAGCGGCCAAAATCACTTCGGTATTTTTAAACGTCAGCCCAACCGCAAAATTGCGTTGTGAAAACAGCGCCACCACACACATTGTGCCAATGATCTGCCCCAAGCCCCCGGTCACGACATAGACCCAGAACACCGGTGCGATCGCAGGCACCTCTAGCCCGTGATACTGCATATAAAGCACCACGATCAGGCTGATCAGCGGCGCTGAATAAAAGAACCGCGCAAAAGTAGCCCCCGCAGTGGACAGCTGTGTCGACTTTAGATGTTTTTGCAACATGAAGCGCAGGTTCTGTGCAAAGCCCGCCGCAATCGTGATGTAAATCCAATATTCCATGCCCGCTTAGTGGCATTCTACAAGGCTTTAGTCGAGCGCCATAACCGCCATCAGCACAGACCGCAGAACCACCTCAACGCGCCCTCACCCCGCCTAAAGATTGCCACGCCCCCAGCCAATCCGCGCCCAGAACCGCTCGTAAACGATATAGGTCGCCAACCCGACAGCCCCATTCACCAGCGCCATCAGCCCGCCAACCCGCAGTGACCCCGTGAACAAAAAAACCAACAACCCCCATGGTGAGCAACCCCAACAGTTGCCAGAAGATCGCCTTAATCCAGGTGCGTTTCGTGCTGTCCATATAACCGGTCCATCCTTCACATCCAGTCTATCCCAAGCCATATGTTTTGTGCATTATGCATGTACGCAACATTTAACCCACAGTGCAGGATTTATTAAACATTACCGTATAAAACCGATAAACGCGCCCGCGCCGCCCTGTTTCGCAGCCGCCTGACAGACGCATTGCAGCTCAGCGGCTTGTCGAAATCAGCCCTATCACGCGCGGTCGGGGTTGATCGCTCGTCACGCGCGGTCGGGGTTGATCGCTCGACAATTTCTCAGCTGTTAAAAAGCGACGGCACCCGACTACCCAATGCCCAAGTGGTCGCCGAATGCGCCGCCACGCTCGGGGTGTCAGCCGACTGGCTGCTGGGGTTAACCGACCATCCCGAACAAGCCGCCGATCTGCTGGCCTCGTCGATGACCATGCCACAAGCGTCCCGCGCGCTGGAGGATTCACAAATCTTTAACTGGCACCTCGAGGCCACCGGTTATAAAATCCGCCACGTCCCCGCCACCCTGCCCGATATGCTGAAAACCCGCGACATGCTGATCTGGGAATACTCGCCACAACTGGGCCGCTCGACCGATCAGGCAATTGGCGCCACCCAAGACCGGCTGGAATGGATGCGCGCCAACAATTCTGACTATGAAATCGCCATTCCGCTGCACGAAATGACATCTTTTGCGCGCGGTGAGGGCTATTACACCGGCCTGTCCGCCGATATTCGCCGCGCCCAAATCGACTGGATGCTAGAGCTGCATGACCAGCTGTACCCGTCCCTACGACTGTTCCTGTTCGACGCCCGCCGCCTATTTTCCGCCCCGATCAGCATCTTTGGCCCACTGTTGGCGGTGCTCTATCTGGGCCGAAATTATCTGGCCTTCCGAGACAAAGAACGCGTGCAGGGCCTGATCGGCCATTTCGATTGGCTGGTGCGCGAAAGCGAAATATCACCACGCGATCTGCCGGAGTATTTGCGCGGATTACGCGCCCAGATCACTTAAACCTGCGCGCCCAATACCAGCTGATCGCCCCCTCGCGACTCAGCGTTTCCCGCCAATCGACCGCCCAGCCTGATCGGGCATCGAAAGCGTGGCATGCGCCGCTGCAATCTCGGCCAGACGCGTGACAATGTGATCCGCCGGCACCGAGGCTTTGCGCGTTTCAAGGCTGACATGGATCAGCATATGCTCGCCGGTGGCCAGTAAACGATCGCCTTCCCACATCCGATGAAACAGCTGCATTTTCTTGCCCTGCCCCAGCAAACACTGGGTTTCAACGCGAATGCGCGCCCCCGCATGCACCTCGTCCAGATGGCAAATATGGGTTTCCGCGGTGAAATAACTGCCACCACTGGCGATGTAATCCGCATCACAACCGACAATTTCCATAAACCGGTCGGTGGCATCGCCAAAGGCTTGCAAATAGCGGGCCTCGTTCATGTGGCCGTTGTAATCGGTCCAATCCAGCGGCACCGCACGGGCCACGGTTTGAACCGGTTTGGTGATGTCAATCTCGGCCACCGGCTGACGAGCGTCTTGGGCATTTAACAACGCGCCCGCGCCGTAATCCTGCGCTTTTAGGCCACGCAGAATGGTGACCAAATTGTTGTCGCGAATGCGCTCCAGCTCGCGAATACTGTGCATGCCAGATTGAGCGTCGGATTGATCGGCGATCTGATTGACCAACTCATCGGTCAGCTCCGGCACATCCATCAGCTTGGTCCACGGCCATGACAGACAAGGGCCGAATTGCTCGATGAAATGCTTCATGCCCGCCTCGCCACCGGCAATCCGGTAGGTCTCGAACAGCCCCATCTGCGCCCAACGCAAGCCAAAACCATAACGTATCGCATTGTCGATTTCTTCGGTGGTGGCAACGCCATCTTTGATCAGCCACAGCGCCTCGCGCCAGACCGCCTCAAGGAAACGATCCGCGATGTGAGCATCAATTTCGACCCGAACGTGCAAGGGAAACATGCCAATTCCGGTCAGTATTTCTTTAGCCTTATCAATCAGTTTCGGCGCGTTCTTCTCGCTTGGGACCAGCTCGATCAGCGGCAGTAAATAGACCGGATTAAACGGATGCGTCACCATGATTTGTTCAGGACGCGCAGCACCGTCTTGCAATTCCGAGGGCTTAAACCCCGACGTGGAAGAGCCGATCACCGCATCTGCGCCGCAATGTTTTTGAATTTCTTGAAAGGTTTTATGCTTGATGTCCAACCGCTCTGGAATGCTCTCTTGGATCCAGTCAGCGCCCGTAACAGCCTCGGAAATACTCGCACAATACGTCAGTTCCCCCTCATCCGGCAGCATCACATCCGACAGGCCCGGCAAGGCGCGGCGTGCGTTGTCCAGCACCTCGCCAATCTTGCGCTTGGCTTCGGGATCAGGGTCAAACACCTGCACATCCCACCCCATCAGCAAGAACCGCGCGGCCCAACCACCACCAATCACCCCACCGCCAATAATCGCTGCAATCTGTGTCATACCCATTCCCTAATAAGGCCCGTTCAGGCCCGGTTCTTAGCGCGGAACCAGACGCGACAAATCATAGCCGTTCCACTCCAGTATCTCGCGCGCTGCGTTCAATCTGTCCCCAAGTATATCCTGCCCGCGATTAAGGATCGTGCCGAATTCGCCAGTAACCGTGCCGATAACGGCGGTGCGATAGGTTTGATCCACCCACAAAACCCAGTGCTCGACCGCACCCTCTGGCGTAAACCTGCCAGGGCCCGAGATCTGCGCGCGCTATGACGGCTGCTGCCCGAGCAGCTGCGCTCGGTCAAATCAAGCGCCCCGCCTTGCACCACAACCACATCAAGCCCGCAATCATCGACACTATAAGCGGCAACCACCCGCCAATGGCCGGCAAATTTAGCCGGATCAAACAACGCAATAGACGTCATCGGCGTCGCCGCGTCCCGAAAGGAATGGCCGGTCTTTGCATTTGGCGTACAAGCCGCCATCAAAACAAACACCCACGCCAATTTAGCGACCTTCATCGCAGCCTCCCCATTTTTGTTCCTCAAATATCCGCGCCGCAGGCATCTTCATCAATAGGGCATCGGATGCGCCTTATGAGCCACCGAAATCTCCGACAGAACCTCTTCCGACAACACCACATCAACCGAGCCCAGAGCAGTTTTCAGCTGCTCAATCTTAGTGGCCCCAAAAATAGCCGAAGTCATAAACGGCCGCGTGCGACACCACGCCAGCGCCATCTGGTTGATGTCCAAACCGTGCTTGGCCGCGATCGCCTCATAGGCAGAAACAGCACCCCAAACCCGATCAGTGATCCGCCCACCAAGGTCCGTTCCAATGTCGCGCCGCGAGCCTTTTGGGGTCACATCGCGTTTATATTTGCCGCTCAACAGCCCAGTTGCCAGCGGTGAAAATGCCAACAGGCCAACATCTTCATTGACGCTCAGCTCGGCCAGATCAGTGTCAAACAACCGACACAGCAGCGAATATTCGTTCTGGATCGACGCCATCCGCGCCCGCACCCTCGTCACTGGCCCGCAACCACATAGCCGTGCCCCAAGCGCTCTCGTTGGACAGCCCGATATGGCGAATTTTACCCGCATCGACCATTTTGCCCAACGCCTCCAAAACCTCAACCATGTTGGCCATGGTCTCGTCGCGGTTTTGACTTGAGGGATCAAAATCCCAGTTTTGCCGGAACATATAAGATCCACGATTGGGCCAGTGCAGCTGATAAAGATCAACATATTCGGTTTTCAAACGCTTCAACGAACCTTCCAGCCCCTCGGTGATGGTGGCCGCCGTAATGCCTTGGCCATCCCGCACAAAACCACCGTTGACGCCAGACATTTTGGTGGCCAGCACCATATCGCCGCGCCGTCCGGTGCGGGCAATCCACTCGCCAATGATGCTCTCGGTTTTGCCAACATTTTCAGCCGCCACCGGATTGACTGGATACATTTCGGCGGTGTCGACAAAGTTCACCCCGTGGTCCAGCGCCATATCGATCTGGGCGTGGCCCTCAGCCATTGAATTTTGCGTGCCCCAGGTCATTGAACCAAGGCACAGCTCGCTTACTTTTAGGCCGGTGCGGCCCAATTTGTTCATGCGCATGTCTGATCCTTTTTGATACGATTTGGCGACCAGAGGTAGCCTGTTTCGCCCCAATGGCAAACCCCTATGGGCGCATATTTTGTATCCATTTCGGCATGCAAGATTTTGCTTTACCGCAGGCGCGCACAATCTATGCTAAGCGGATGCCAAGGATATTTCTGTACCTCATTGTGTTTTTTGCCACCCTGACAGTCGCGCAAGCTGGGCCGGTTCGGTATCTGCTGCAAATCGACAAATCCTCGGTCGGATTTTCTTATGGCTTTAACGGGGCCAAAGTGAACGGGAGCATGCCGATCGATAGCGCCGACATCCAGATTGATTTTGACGCGCTGTCCAACACCAAAATCCAGCTGGTTTTGAATGCCCACAAAGCCCGCGCTGGTTTTATTTTGGCCACCGAAGCGATGCGCGGCAAATCCATCCTGAACACAGCGCAGCATCCGAAAATTCGTTTTGTCAGCACACAGGTTTCACAAACTCAGAATGGTGCGGCGATTGACGGTTTGATCACCATCAGAGGCGTCACAAAACCGATCAGATTAACCGCGCAGTTTTATCGCCAATCAGGCCATGCCCCCAAGGACCGCACCCGCCTTGTGATCCTGTTAACCGGCGCTGTATCGCGTGCCGATTTTAACGCCACCGGTTATCCGAATATGATTGGCGACCAGATTGATTTGCGCATTATTGCCGCGATCCAACGTGACCATTAACAAAAAACGACACCCGTGCGTCGAGAAAAGCATAGACGTCAGCCGACTTGCAGACCACAGTGGAAAAATCCAAACAGATAAAGCCTGCCCATGCGCCTGATAATTTCCTTTGCTGCCCTGTTTTTATCTGTGATTTTATTGCAGCTGTCCTCTGGTGGTTTGGGGCCGCTGGATGCGCTTTCGGGGCTAAAACTCGGCTTTAGCAACGCGCAGGTCGGCTTTCTTGGCTCCTCGCACTTTGTAGGGTTTTTCATTGGCTGCTGGTGGGCCCCGCGCCTTATGGGCTCGGTCGGTCATTCCCGCGCTTTTGCCGCCTTTACCGCCACCGGCGCAATCGGCTTGTTGGCGCATATGCTCATCATTGATCCCACCGCCTGGGCGATTATGCGCATCGCCACCGGCTTGTGCATCGCCGGTTGCTATACGGTGATCGAGAGCTGGATGCAGGCCAAAGTCACCAACAAAAACCGCGGCCGCGCGATGGGCGGCTACCGGATGGTCGACATGGGCGGATCCTTAGCAGCCCAGCTGTTGATCGGCGTGTTAGAGCCCGCCAGCTATGTCTCTTACAATATTTTGGCCTTGCTGTGTTGCGCTGCCATTCTGCCCCTGACCCTGACCAAAGCCAGCCCGCCAGAGGTGCCAAAAGCCCCGCGCCTGCGCCCAATGTTAGCGATTGAGAAATCACCCTTGGCGGCGGCGGGTGTGGTGGTCGCAGGGCTGACAAGTGCGGCGTTTCGGATGGTCGGGCCGATCTACGGCCAAGAGGTCGGGCTGCAACTGAACCAGATTGCTCTGTTTCTGGCCGCCTTTGTTCTAGGCGGCGCATTGGCGCAATATCCGGTTGGCTGGTTGGCGGATAAATACGACCGGCGCTGGGTGTTGATCGGCCTGTCATTGGCGGCGGTGGCCAGCTGCGGCACCACTGTTTTGGCGGCAGATGGCGGCACCACTTGGGTGATGCTGCCCGCAATCTTTTTCGGCCTCACCACCTT
>JPUR01000294.1 GCA_001321835.1 Marinosulfonomonas sp. PRT-SC04 | reverse complement strand
TGCGCCGGATCATCCCCCAGACGCCGCTTGATCGCAGCGTCGATCATCTGGCCAACAGTGACCATCACCGATTGGTAATCTACGTCGGCATAGGTCGTGATCCACTCGCGATACGGCGTGTCAGCCACAGCGGTTTCTGCCAACCGCAGGCCGATTTCACCATAGCCAAAACAGCACGGCGCAAGGGCTGCCATCAGATCCTGAAAATCCCCCTGCAGGCCCGCATCCATCACATATCGAGTGTAGGCGAGGTTCTCGAATTCCTCAACAGCGTTAAAAAGCGTGGCCTCGTCAATGCCGGCGGCCGCACAGGTTTTAACATGCAATGACATCTCGTGATTGACCAGAGCATCAACGGTGGCAGCACAGACCCGCATTTCGTTCAAGGTTTCGGCCTTCTCAACTCCAAGCGACCAAGCCCGCGAAAAATGGATTAAAAACACATAATCCTGCACCAGATAATGCAGGAATGCGGCGTTCGGTAAGCTGCCATCGCGCAGCCCCTCAACAAAGGCATGATGGGTGTAATCATGCCATACGGCGGTGTCACCTTTGCGCCAAAGCGCAAAGGTGGTGCCATAATTTGGCAGGCTCATTTCGCGGTCACATCGATGGCAATGGTCGCCACGTCATTGATGCTGGGGATCAGACCTGCACTGTGCAGGAATTCCTCAAATGTGCGGTAACGCCCCTGATCCATCGCGGTTGGACGCAAGGCAAAACGCGGCAATGTGTCGGCCCATGCCAGCTTGTTCAGCTCGTCTTGCAGCTCAACAGACGTGGCCGAAAACAATTCCCAGCTTTCATCGGGGTGGTTGACCATGAACTGTGTGGCCTTCTCGGTTGCAGCCAGAAAGCGCGCGATCATTTCAACATCCATAGTGTCTTTGTTAGCGATGTAAATCAGCTCATCATAAGATGGCAGACCATGCTCTTCGACGTAGAAACATCTGCCTTCAACGCCTTCAATTTTCATCTGGTTCAGCTCGAAATTACGGTATGCGCCGATCACCGCATCGACTTGACCTGACATCAGAGAGGGTGACAGCGACCAGTTAACATTGACC
>JPUR01000293.1 GCA_001321835.1 Marinosulfonomonas sp. PRT-SC04 | reverse complement strand
CCGCCGCCCCTGTGGTCGCCGTTGTGTTGCGCAAGAAAGAATTGATTGATCGGGTGGTGGCGCGTTCGGGGATCAAAAAGAAAGATGCGAAGCCAACCATCGAGGCGATGTTGGCGGTTCTGGGCGAGGCCTTGCAAAACGGCGAAGAGTTGAATTTGCACCCTCTGGGCAAAATGAAGGTCACGCGGGTGATCGAGAAGCCAAACGCCACCGTTATGGTAACCAAACTGCGCCGCAAATTAGAAAACGTTGACAGCACGGTCATCAAAATCACTCCTAAAGCCTGACTATTTTCGGCGAAAGATGAAAAAAATGAACGCGCTTCGAAAGTAGCGCGTTTTTTCTTTAAAAGGGGCTTGTGCCCCCCTCACAAACCGCGTTATCACGCAGGCAGATACGGGTGATTAGCTCAGTTGGTAGAGCGCTTCGTTTACACCGAAGATGTCGGGAGTTCGAGCCTCTCATCACCCACCATCTACCCCCTTTTTTACATGTTTGATCCGCTCGCCAGCCCTTGTCTTCGCCAGCTCTTTTGCTCAGAGGCGGTTTCAGCCAAGTTTAGAAACACTGGGGTAAATGCACCTGCAACGCCACATCGCACGGATTGAAAACAAGCGGTCGATGCGCTTCTTTGCCATCGTGCATTGCTGCGCAACAGCCTGTTGTGTTGGACAAGGCGGAAGGTCGTGCAAATGCGTTGGCATGCGTCATGGTTTTTAAGCAAACCGTCGCCTATGGGCTGGCCGTGCTGCGAAATTCATAAATGGTTTTTATAATCCGCGTCAAAGGCATTTGGCATTCGGCTGGAAAGATCCATTGGTTTTTGAAAATGCTGCCGCTTAAACGATCACTAAAGCGCGACAGGGGCCGTAAAAAGGCGCAGTTTTAACCGCGCCTTTTTAGGATCGTTAGCTCGATTGTTCGGCGTCTGGTTTATAGCCAAAAGACGAATCTAGCAGGTGTTTGGTGTAGGGATGTTTCGGGGTCATCGCCCGCATATCCTCAACTGTCAAAATCTCGACGATCTCGCCATTTTGCATCACGGCGGTGGCGTCACACATATGCGAGACCACAGCCAGATTGTGGCTGACCATCAGGTAGGTCAGCTTGTGCTCCTCGCGCAGATCGGCCAGCAGGTTCAGCACTTCGGCCTGCACAGAGACATCCAGCGCCGAGGTCGGCTCGTCCAGCAACAGCACGGTTGGCTCTGGTGCCAGCGCCCGCGCAATAGCCACCCGCTGACGTTGGCCGCCAGACAATTGGTGCGGATAGCGAAACCGAAATGCAGTGCCAAGCCCGACATCATCCAGCAGTTTGATGATCCGGTTGTCGATGTCCTTAAAGCCGTGCAGTGACAGGGTTTCGCCCAGAACCTGATCCACAGAATGGCGCGGATGCAGCGAGGCGTATGGGTCTTGGAACACCATCTGCACGTCTTTGTAAAAGGTCTTGGGGCGCTTTTTCCCCAGTTCCTGATCGCCGATTTTCATGTTGCCGGTCCAGGTTGGCACCAGCCCCATGATGGCGCGCAAAATGGTGGATTTGCCCGAGCCACTTTCGCCAACCAGACCAAAGCTGGACCCGGATGGAACGTTGAATGTCGCGCCCTTTACGGCATCGACCCGATCATCGTGTTCGCCAAACCAGACGTTCAGGTTTGCAATATCAATCTGGCTCATATCCGACCACTCACACTGGGGGCATCACGCCATGCGGCGTCGCGTTTCAAGACTTCTAGCCGCGGTTTTGGATCATCAATCCGCGGCAATGAGCCAAGCAGCCCACGGGTGTAGGGGTGTTTGGCATCGTGTAATTTATCAGCGTCCAGCACCTCGACGATGCGGCCCGCGTACATGATTAAAACCCGGTCGCAAAAGGTCGAGACCAAGTTCAGATCGTGACTGATGAAAATCAGCCCCATGCCACGTTCGCGCACCAGTCTGTCAATGATCGACAGCACTTGGGTTTGCACCGATACATCCAACGCCGAGGTTGGCTCATCAGCGATCAGGATCTTTGGTTCCGTCACCAACATCATCGCAATCATGATGCGTTGCCCCATGCCGCCCGACATCTCGTGCGGGTAGGATTTCATCACCCGATCTGCGTCACGGATCGACACCGCTTCCAGCATTTCAACCGCCTTGGCATAGGCGGCTTTTTTGCTGGCGCCGGTGTGAAAACGGTAAATTTCCATGATCTGCTTGCCGATTTTCATCACCGGATTAAGCGAGAATTTAGGGTCTTGCATGACCATCGAAATTTCTTGGCCCCGCACGCCCTGCATCTGCTTTTCAGTCATCGAAAGCAGATCGCGGCCATTCAGCTCCATTTTATCGGCATCAACCCGTCCGGGTTTGCGGATCAAGCGCAAAATCGCGCGCCCGGTCAGGGATTTACCCGAACCACTTTCGCCAACAATCCCGAGCCGTTCCTGACCCAATGTGAAGGAAATGCCGCGCACCGCTTCAAATTCGCCTTGGCGGGTCGGGAAGGTGACACGCAGGTTTTCAATGTCTAGGAGTGTGGTCATGAGTGGCCTCCTTCTTTGGGGTCCAGCACATCGCGCAACCCATCGCCCAGCAGGTTAAATCCGAGAGAAACCATGAAAATCGCCAAGCCCGGAATGGTGGCAACCCACCAGTGATCCAGAATGAAACGACGGCCTTCGGAAATCATTGCACCCCATTCAGGCGAGGGAGGTTGAGCGCCAAGGCCAAGGAAGCCCAGACCAGCAGCGGCCAGAATAACCCCCGCCATATCAAGCGTGACCCGCACGATCAAAGACGAGATGCACAGCGGCCAGATGTGTTTGGTGATGATCCGCATAGCACCTGCACCCTGCAGTTTGACCGCAGCAATATAGTCGGAATTGCGAATGGTCAGGGTTTCGGCGCGGGCAATCCGCGCATAAGGCGGCCATGCGGTGAGTGAAATCGCCAGCACCGCGTTTTCAATGCCAGCGCCAAGGGCGGCGACAAAGGCCAGTGCCAAAATCAGCCGAGGAAAGGCGAGGAAAATATCGGTTATGCGCATCAAGACTGCATCAACGATACCGCCAGTATAGCCCGCCACCGTGCCGACCAGCAGGCCGACAATCGGTGCAATCATCGCCACCATTGCGACGATATATAGTGTGATGCGCGAGCCATATATCACCCGGCTCATCAGATCACGGCCTAAGCTGTCGGTGCCAAGCAGATGCCCTTCGGCACCAAGTGGTTGCAAGCGGCCTGCCAGATTTTGCACGAACGGATCATGTGGGGCCAGCAGCGGGGCAAAGATTGCCATCCCGACCAGCACCACCAAAATGCCGAGGCCGATCATCGCCATAGTGTTGGACTTTAATGTCAGCCAGCCCGAATAGGCGGCCGCATAGCGCGCATGGCGGCGCGAGGTTGGCGTGTCGGTCATTAACCATTCACGCAGGGTTTCTTTTTGCATATTGGTGTCCATTATTTTGCCCTCGGATCAAAGACGCGGTACAAAAGGTCCGAGAAAATATTTAGCAGCACAAAGACCAGGCCAACCACGATGGTCCCACCCAGAACGGCGTTCATATCAGCCGACAACAAGGCGGTGGTGATATAAGAACCAATGCCGGGCCACGAGAAGATGATCTCGGTCAGAACCGAGCCTTCTAGTAGATTAGCGTAGCTCAGCGCGATCACGGTGACCAGTTGCACGAGGATATTCTTGAAGGCATGGCCCCAGATTACGATGCGCTCTGGCAGCCCTTTTACGCGGGCTGTGGTGATGTATTCGGCGCTCATTTGCTCCAACATAAACGAGCGAGTCATCCGGCTGATATAGGCCATTGAGTAGTAGCCAAGGATGGTGGCGGGCAGGATGATATGGCTTACTGCGTTCCAGAACACATCCCAGTTGCCAGCGATGATTGAATCCAGCAGGATCATGCCGGTGACAGAGGGCACGATATCGGCATAGAAAGTGTCAACGCGGCCTGGTCCTCCGACCCAGCCAAGCATGCCGTAAAATACCATAAGCCCCATCAGGCCGAGCCAGAAAATCGGCATTGAGTAGCCAACCAGCGCCACAACACGGGCGAGTTGGTCAAACCAAGAGCCTTTGTGAACGGCGGCCATAACCCCGAGCGGCACGCCAAGCGTGACCCCCATAATGGTGCCGAGTGTGGCCAACTCCAGCGTGGCGGGGAAGACCCGAATAAGGTCATCAGCAACAGAGCGGGCGGTCAGCAACGAGGTGCCAAAGTCACCGTGCATAACGTCCCAGATATAGATTGAGAATTGAACGAGGATCGGTTTGTCTAAACCCAGCGCGATATAGGCATCGTCATAGGTGGATTTTGACGCCTGCTCGCCGACGATCGACAACACCGGATCAATCGGCATGACCCGTCCGATTATGAAGGTGATAAATGCCAGACCCAGCATGGTGATGATGATTGATCCGAGGGTTTTTACCGTCAGGACCAGCGCGGGCGAGGAAAGGGGCGACCAGCGCCGCCCCCGTCCGTTATTTTTAACCAGCGCCATTTATTTGGTGACTTTCCAGTAAGACACAGCCGTGATCGCGCCGCCAAGGCTCAAGTTTTGAACGTTGGTGGAACGACCTGTTTGTTCGATCTTTTGGTACAGAACGGCAAACGGTGCAATGTCGCGGAATTCAGCCTGAATTTCAGCATACATTGCGGAACGCACATCGCGGTCGCCTTCTTCAACGGCAGCCGCCAGTTTGGCAGTCAAGCCGCCAGTATCCCAAGCATTGCGCCATGCCAGAAGACCAGTCGCTTTGGCCTCATCGGTGTTGACGGGGTTATAGGCAAATGTACCGGCGTTTGTGTGTGGATCAGGGTAATCTGGACCCCAAGCACCCATATACATATCCAGCTCACGTGCGCGGTAACGACCAAGGATTTGCTTGGCGGTGCCGACGGTGATTTTCAGGGTGATACCGGCCTGTGTAAAGGTGTTTTGCAAGGACTGGGCGATCTCGATACGCTCTTGTGCTTCGCGCACGCCAACTTCGATTTCCAGACCTTCAACACCGGCTTCAGCCAACAGAGCTTTGGCTTTTTCGATGTTCAGTGTGAATGGATTTTCATTCACAGCACCCAAATATGTGGCAGGCAAGAAATTCTGGTGAATCACATACTGACCTTTAAGAAAGCTGTTTTGCATGCCTTCATAATCAACCAGATATTTGATCGCTTCGATGACTTTTGGCTTGGACAAAACAGCGTGCTTTTGGTTCAGCGAGATATACATCAAGCGTCCGCGCAGCTCGCTGTCAATGGTGATGCCGTCTTTGCCAGTGATACCGGTGACATCATCAGGGTTCAGGTTGCGGGCAACATCAATATCGCCACGTTCCAGCATCAAACGCTGGGTCGAGCTTTCTTGAACGTGACGCACAACAACGCGCTCCATGGCAGGGGCACCCAGATAGAAATCAGGGTTTGATTTCAGGGTCACAGATTCATTTGGCTTCCAGCTGACCAGCGAATAAGCGCCAGAACCAGCGGTGTTGGTTTTCAGCCAAACATTGCCCATATCGCCATCAACTTCGTTGGCCATGACGACTTCTTTGTCGACAATGCCGCCGATGGTGGCTGTCAGACGTTCAGCACAAACGAGGTCGCGTAACGCTTGTCGGTGGTGATGGTGACGGTGTTGCCGTCAGCCTTGATCATTTCCATGACGTTTTCAGCGGTAAAGCCGAATTGCGCCAGAATGAACGACGGTGTTTTGTTCAGGATCACCGCACG
>JPUR01000292.1 GCA_001321835.1 Marinosulfonomonas sp. PRT-SC04 | reverse complement strand
TCGTTGGCTTCCGAGCCGGAATTAACCATGATCATAGTGCTGATATCGTGATTGAGCTTCGCCGTTAACCGCTCGCCATATTCGACAACACCGTCATGTACATATCGAGTGTGAATGTTCAGCGTGGCAGCTTGACGGGCGATGGCGTTGACCACTTTGGGGTGGCAATGTCCGACGTGCGGTACGTTGTTATAGCAATCCAGATACCGGTTTCCCTCGGCATCAAATAGCCAGACGCCCTCGCCCCGCACCGGGGCAAAAGGTGTATCATAAAAGGGTGTGACATGCCGCCCCAGCACCCGCTTGCGCCGCTCAATTAAATTCCTTCCTCGCCCCTTACCTTGCCGCGCAGCACCTTGACTTGGCCGCGTTTCACCTTGCCTTCAACCCGACGTCGTTTTGATGCCAGCGTTGGCCTATTCTTGACGCGTCGCTTTGGCACAAACAAGGCTTTTTCGATCAGCTCTACCAATCGGTTCTTTGCGAGTTCTCGATTGCGGGCCTGACTGCGGGTTTCCTCGGCTCGGATCACAATCGCCCCGTCCAAAGTCCAGCGTCGTCCGCCCAGCCGTTTCAGCCGTGCCTTTACGGCCCCCGTTAGCTGCGGGCTGCGTTGTGC
>JPUR01000291.1 GCA_001321835.1 Marinosulfonomonas sp. PRT-SC04 | reverse complement strand
CCTGACAAGCCACGCGCTGGAAGACATCGGCCTAACCCGTGGCGATATCAGCGCATTCTCGCTGGGGCGCAAACTGCGCTAAATCGACCAACGGCTCTGATGCAGATCTGCTACAGGGCCGCTCCTAACAGGATCGAACAAGATTGCATAAAAAAACCGCGCCTATTTGGGCGCGGTTTTGGTATTAAAAAGAACGTATTCGTTTACCGTAAAACTGAATTCATTTGCTCAGAGATCCATATTGTCATCGGATCAATCGACATCACATAGGCGCCGATCTCCTCAACATAAGTGCCACCTTTCCGGCTCGCGCAGCGTTCATTATAGGTGACCGCCCCCAGCTGGCTCAGCAGGAAACATTTAAAGGCAAAGAACGCGATAAAACAAATCGCAATGCCTTTCCAAGGAAACCGCGGCCCCCGGCGACGCACCTTTGCAACGATCAAACCATCATGGTTAACTGATGTGACGTATCCGTTGGTGACTAGCTTTTGGT
>JPUR01000290.1 GCA_001321835.1 Marinosulfonomonas sp. PRT-SC04 | reverse complement strand
GAGGAAACCGAAGACAACGCCTACCGCCTCAACCATGATCACGTCTTTATCATTGACCCGATCGACGGCACCCGCGCCTTCATCGAGGGCTCCAAAACCTTCGCCCATTCCCTAGCAATTGCACATCACGGCCACGTCACGGCGGCGGTGGTGTTCCTGCCAATGCTGGACCAACTTTATGTGGCAACCTCAAGCATGCCCGCCTCGCTGAACGGGCGGCCCATCGGCGCCAGCTCCCCGAAGCCTGATCAATCCCCCACGGTTTTGGCCACCAAAAACAACTTTGAGCCAGAGCGCTGGACTTCCGGCACCCCACCTTATGAGCGCCACTTCCGCTCCTCGCTGGCCTACCGCTTGTGCCTTGTGGCCGACGGTCAATTCGATGCGATGCTGACCCTGCGCCCAACTTGGGAATGGGATGTGGCCGCTGGCGCCTTAATCGCCCAACGCGCCGGAGCAACGGTCACCGACCAAAATGGCGAAAAACCCGTGTTCAACAACCCGCACCCCCAACTGAACGGAATGATCGCCGCAGGACCGATTTTACATAAAAATATCCACAGTAAACTCGCTTAGCCTTTCTTCTTTTCAAAAATATCCGCGCCGCAGGCATAGAATCCCTTTCTCCACAGCCCCCAATCAACTACTATGCCAAGCACGCGTAACCCAGCACCGGAGCCTTACATGACCCAGCGCCTACACCTCGTCTTTGGCGGCGAATTGATTGACCCGACCAAAAACGTCTTCAAAGACATCAATGATATTGACGTCGTTGGCATGTTCCCAAATTATGAGGCCGCTTATAACGCATGGAAAAGCGCCGCGCACCGCACCGTCGACAACGCCCATATGCGCTATTTCATCGCCCATATTCATAGGCTTCGCGACGAAGAAATTGCCGCCTCCTCGACAGAAGAACTGGGCAACTAGGCCACCGATGTCGCTCGGCCTGCGCCTTTACCTCGCAACGGCAAAGCGATCTGGCAAGGCGCGAAATACAGATGTATCTCGCCT
>JPUR01000289.1 GCA_001321835.1 Marinosulfonomonas sp. PRT-SC04 | reverse complement strand
CCCCCTATCTGCCAGATTGCGAGCTGCGCGGATTTGGTGAGAGCGGCATTGATTTCGCGGTCGAATTCTGGGTCAATGGCATTGATGATGGCGAGAATAAATACACCTCTGATGTGTTGTTTCTGATCTGGAATGCGCTGAAGGAAAACGGCATCGAGATCCCGTATCCACATCGTGTAATTGAAATTAAAGGAAGTATGCCAAATGGTTGATGCACTGGTGATCGGAGCGGGCCCTGCGGGGCTGATGGCGGCCGAAGAATTGGCACGGGCTGGCCAAAAAGTGGTGGTTGTGGACGCAAAACCCTCCGTGGGCCGCAAGTTTTTGATGGCGGGGAAGTCGGGGTTGAACCTGACCAAGGATGAATCGTTCGAACCCCTGTTGGCGCGTTACGGCAAGGCATCCGGCCCGTTGCGCAATATCATCGCCGAATTTGATGCCGCCGCCGTTCAAACATGGGCGCAGGATCTTGGCCAAGAGGTGTTCACCGGCTCAAGCGGGCAGGTGTTTCCCAAGGTGATGAAAACTTCGCCGCTGTTGCGGGCGTGGCTGGTTCGGCTGGCTGAGCTGGGGGTCGAATTTCGCACCCGCTGGCGCTGGATCGGCTGGAATGATGCGTTTGAATTTAACACGCCGGATGGTGTGCAAATGATCACGCCAAAGGTTTGCGTTTTGGCGCTGGGCGGGGCCAGTTGGGCCCGGCTTGGTTCCGACGGGGCATGGGCCGAAATGCTGGCCGCCAAGGGCGTTGATCTGGCTCCGTTCAAGCCTGCGAATATGGGGTTTTGTGTGGATTGGACGCCTTTCATGGCAAAGCATTTTGGTGCCCCGGTCAAGCCTGTGATATTGACCGCTGGCGCAAAGACGGTGCGCGGTGAATTTGTGATTTCAAAGCAAGGGATTGAGGGCAGCGGCATATATGCGGTGTCCAAAGCCATGCGGAACGGTGCACCTTTGACGATTGATTTGATGCCGGATTGGCATGTGCAAAAAATACAATCGCGCTTGTCAAATCCACGCGGCAAAGCCACGGTGATGAACCATATGCGCAAAGGCTTAAAACTGGGTCCAGCTAAATTGGCACTGCTGCAAGAGTTCGCGCGCCCGCTTCCGAGTGCGCCCGCTGATTTGGCTAAACTGATCAAGGCGCTGCCGATAAAACACAACGGCCCACGGCCAATTGATGAAGCGATTTCAACGGCTGGTGGGGTGGCATTTTCCGGGCTGACCGAGGGCTTGGAATTAAAAGCGGCACCATCGGTGTTTTGTGCCGGCGAAATGCTGGATTGGGAAGCGCCAACCGGTGGCTATCTGATCACTGCATGTCTGGCGACAGGGCGTTGGGCGGGACGGGCGGCAGGGCAGGCAGCAGGACGGGCCGCTGCTAAGGATTGTTGAAAATCCTTGGTGAAACTCCGTGCCAGAATTTACGTCTAGCGCGCGGCCAGCATTGCCAATCGAACCAAGGTGCGTTCCATCAAGGCCATTGCTGGGGCGCGTGAGGTGGAGCGCAATTGCAGGTCGGTGTCGGTTAACATCCCCAGTGCGATTTCCAGTTTTCGGCTGCTCCATTGCTGCAATTGGCGCTGCATCCGGTCGCGCCGCGGCCCGAACACCGGCGGGCGTAAACCGCCAATGCCGGAGGGGCTATTGGCCGCAGCGTAAAGCGTGCGAAAATGTCGGGTGGCACCGATGCACAGCCCGACGGGTTGCATGCCTTGGCTCTCCAGTTTGCGCATCACCGGACCAACTTCGCCAAGCCGGGCCTCGGCGACGATGTTCAGCACATCATCTAGGGCCGCTTCGGTCGAGGTGGGCGCGCAGTCGGTGATGTCTTCAATGCTCAAGGGGCTGGTATCGCTCAATTTATAGAGGCTTATTTTCTCCACGACTTGGCGAAAATCCCCCGGTCCGATGTTGCGCGATAGCGCGACCAGTTCGCCCATCGCATCCTCGGGGATGTTGCGCAATCCTGCTTTGGCGAGGTCGGCTTCGATCTCGGATTTGCTGGGCGGATCGTCGTAGATGCCAACCGCGTAGGCATTGTTGTGGGCCTCAAACGCTTTGCGCAGGGCAGAGCGCGCGGTCAACTGTTTGGCGGTGACGACGATTTGCGCATCGCCCTCGCGCCAATCTTTTAGGGCGGCTGCGATGATCTTGGCAGAGCCGTCGGCGGCGTCTTCAACAAAGGCCACCCGCGGTCCGGGGAAAAAACCCTGCGCGGTGATGGCGTCCATCAACAGCGCCGGATCCGAGCGCAGATCAGAGGCCGGAATGCGGGTCAGGCGCATTTCTTCTTCGCCAGTTTTGCCAACCAGCCCCAAGATTACTTGTTGGCGTTTCAGCGCCACGCGCATCGCATCACCACCGTAAATTAAAATGCCGGTGCGTTTTGGATCAGGTTTGGCGAAATAGGCATTGGCATCGCGCGGCGGCAGCTTCATTTCGCCCAGTTCCCTGAGGAGGCCAGCAAACGGGTGGTGATTTGGTCGGCCAAAATGATCATCAACCGCGCATAGGCGGCGCGTTTGGCGGTGCTGGTGCTGACGGTGGTGCCGGTGGCGGAATAGCTGGTAAATGTGCTGGCTTTGCCAGAGTGCACCACCAAACCGGTGTCGATTTCGCGCAGGGCGTAGTCGACTGCGCCCAACACATTATAGCGGCTGATGGACTGGGTCTGGGTGATGCCCAGACTGTCTTCGGAGAGCTGCAGCGTATAAGAGAGCGCGTATTTCGGCGCGTGGGGTTGGCCCAAACGGTCTTCAAGGTGGCGCACAAAGTTAAAGCCGTTGCGGGTGTCTGGCGCGGCGACTTCGATGCTGCCTTGCAGGTTGGCGGCAGGGCCGTTTGGCCCGTAAGCTGGCTGAAACCCGCAAGCGCCAAGCGCCAGCAGGCTTAGGATTAAAGTTCTGCGTTTATATGACAACATTCACAATCCGACCTGGTACAACGATTACCTTTTTCGGCGTCCCACCTTTGAGCGCCTTGATCACAGCTTGATCTGCCAGCGCGATTTTTTCAACCTCTTCCTTGGAAAGGTCCTTGGAAACGGTTATTTCAGAGCGGCGTTTGCCGTTGATCTGGATCGGCAGCGTCACGCTGTCGTTGACCAACATCGCCGGATCGGCCACCGGCCACGCGGCATGTACGATCAACCCTTCGCCGTCTTGATGCGCCCAGATATCCTCGGACAGATGCGGGGTGAAGGGCGACATCAGTTGGGCCAGCACTTTGATGACGATCTTTTGCGTCGGCTGACTGGCGTCTGATTTTGACAGGGCGTTGGCGAGGCCATAGATTTTGGCGATTGAGGTGTTGAAGGCAAAGCCCTCGATGCCCGCCGTCACGTCAACAATGGCGTGGTGCATGGTGCGCAGCAGATCGTCGTCTTGGGCCGGTTTGCCGCCCTGCATTTTGCTGATGCGATCCGCCAAACCCCAGATGCGATTTAGGAATTTATGCGAGGCTTCGGCACCTGATGCGGTCCATTCCACGTCACGCTCGGGCGGCGAATCGGACAGCACGAACCAGCGCGCGGTGTCGGCGCCGTATGCATCGATGATCGACACTGGATCGACCACGTTTTTCTTGGATTTCGACATTTTGGCCGAGGGGATGATGGTCAGGGTCTCTCCTGTGGCGATGACGGTTTTGGTGTCATGGTCCACGTCTTCGGGCAGGTGGTAAACTGGGCGGCCTTTGTCGTCGGCGGTCTGGTAGATTTCATGCGTGACCATGCCTTGGGTGAACAGGGCGTTGAATGGCTCAATCGCTTTTTCGGGCAGATGACCGGTTAAGTGCATGGCGCGGGCGAAGAAGCGTGAGTAGAGCAGGTGCAAAATCGCGTGCTCAACCCCGCCGATGTATTGATCGACGTTCATCCAGTATTCGGCATCGGCCATATTGGTCGGGGTGTCGGCGTGTGGGGATGTGAAACGGGCAAAGTACCATGACGAATCAACAAAGGTGTCCATGGTGTCGGTTTCACGCGTCGCTGGTTTGCCACACGACGGGCAGGCGCAATTGCGCCATGTTGGGTGGCGGTCCAGCGGGTTGCCGGGGATGTCGAAGGTCACATCATAGGGCAGCTCAATCGGCAGGTTTTCTTTTTTCTCGGGCACCACACCGCAGGCGTCGCAATGCACCACAGGGATTGGGCAGCCCCAATAGCGTTGGCGTGACAGGCCCCAATCGCGCAGACGGAACTGGGTGACGCCTTTGCCCCAGCCATGTTGTTCAGCAGCCGCGATCGTTGCATCAATTTGCATTTCGCCTGTTGTTTCTGGAGCTAATTGAACAACAGGTAGAATATACAGGACTTTCTCGCTCCTTGGGGGCGAGAATGCCTCGGTTGCGCCGGATTCTGGCGAGTTAAGAGGAATAGGTGTTCCGTTTTTATGGGCTTTTTTCTCGACGGAAAGTGATTGCATTACATCGACAACCGGCAACCCGTATTTACGGGAGAAATCCAGATCGCGTTGATCATGGGCAGGACAGGCGAAAATCGCGCCGGTGCCATAGCCCATCAGGATAAAGTTGGCGATCCAAACCGGCAGCGTTTGATCTGGATTGATCGGATGCTGCACGGTCAGGCCAGTGTCCATGCCCTTTTTCTCGGCCTTTTCCATCGCCGCTTCGGTGGTGTCCATGCGGCGACATTCGGCAACGAACGCGGCGATCTCGGGGTTATCAGCCTCTAGCGCTTTGGCCAGCGGATGATCCGGCGAGATGCCGACGAAATTGGCCCCGTTCAGGGTATCTGGACGGGTGGTGAAGACTTCGATTTCATCAAACCCAGCAAACGGCGTGCTCATTTTAAAGCCAAATTGCAGCCCGCGAGATTTGCCGATCCAATTGGCCTGCATGGTGCGGACCTTCTCAGGCCAGTTTTTCAAACCGTCCAGCGCGCCCAGCAATTCCTCGGAGTAATCCGAGATTTTGAAGAACCATTGCGTCAGCTCACGCCGCTCAACCGGCGCATTCGAGCGCCAGCCTTTGCCATCAATCACCTGTTCATTGGCCAGCACCGTCATATCAACCGGATCCCAGTTGACGGTGGCTTTCTTGCGGTAGATCAGCTCTTTGGCCAGCATATCAATGAACATCGCCTGCTGTTGACCGTAATATTCAGGGTCACAAGTGGCGAATTCACGTGACCAATCAATCGACAGGCCCAGCGGCTTCATTTGCGCGCGCATGTCGGCAATATTGGCGTAGGTCCAATCCTTGGGGTGACCACCGCTGGCCATCGCGGCGTTTTCCGCCGGCATTCCGAAGGCGTCCCAGCCCATTGGATGCAGGATGTTATGGCCGGTCGACATTTTGTAGCGCGCGATCACGTCGCCCATGGTGTAGTTGCGCACATGGCCCATGTGGATGCGGCCCGATGGATAGGGGAACATCTCAAGCACGTAATATTTCGGCTTACTCTCGTCGCGTTTGGCCTTGAACACCTCTTGTTTATCCCAAGCGGCTTGCCATTTTGCTTCGATCTCGTTTGCGGTGTAGCGGGACATAGTGTGCGCATCCTTGATGTAAAAAACGCCGGACGATCAGGCCCGGCGTTGCTGTGTTATAAAGAGAGCCGGTGCTTACAGCTTGCCGTCGCGTATTCGCAATTGGCGGGCGCGGGTCAAAATCGCATCTTCAATGGCGCGCACTGTTTCGGCACTTGCCACACCACTGCGGGTGCGCAACGCGATGTTCAGGGAACGCGCATCAAGCGCCGGATCTTGTATGTAAATGGTGGCTTTATAGGCGCGACCACCGCCGGGCGGGGTGCCGTAGCCGGTGGAAATGATCCCGCTGAACGGGTCTACGGTCTGAACTGGCAAGAAGTCCAGAACATCGAGCGCGGCGTTCCAGATGTATTTGTTCACCTTAATGGTGGTGTTCGGATCATCTTGGTCCTTCAGTAGGTCCCAGATGGTTGAGCGTTCTTTGGCTCGGGGTGTTGCATTCGCTTGGGGCGTTGCTTTGCTGCCTGAATTTAGCGATCCGGCTGATGATCCACCCGCCGATTCCCCCGCCGACCCGATAGATCCGCTGCCCAGTTGGCTGCCGCCGCCACAGGCTGTCAGTGCGAAGATGGCTGAAATCGCTATGATTCCGGTGATTCTGTGCCCAAATGTCATTTCTGCTGCCCCAAATCTGTTGTATCTCTCTAGTAACCAAGGCTCTGGAGGTGGGCAAGGCTTTTGAAGGTGTTCTGACACACTATATATAGCGCCTGTCAGCGCAGGCTTAAAACTGTGACAATGCTGCATCAGGCGCGAGCGCATTGGTTTTGAAGGTTTCGAGAATCTTGCATCTGAGGCCGTTAAGGGCGAAACAACCAACATACTCAATTCGGATTCCCTGAATTGAGGTGCACCTTTAATAATCTGGGAAAACGAAAATGAAAAAAATTCTTCTTGCAACAACAGCACTGGTTGCCTTCGCTGGCGCCGCTTCTGCTGAAGTTTCTCTGTCCGGTTTCGCTGAAATGGGTATCGCTGGCGGTACTCGCTCAGAAACAATCTTCCACAACGGCATCGACATTAAATTCTCCTTGTCTGGTGAAACCGATGGCGGCCTGACTTTTGGCGCGACTATCGATCTGGACGAAGTTACCAACAACCGCGGTAGCCTTGTAAATAACGGTATCCCAGCCCAAGGTAATGACGCATCTGTCTTCATCTCTGGCGGTTTTGGTACACTGACATTGGGTGACACCGATGGCGCACTTGATTGGGCAATGCAAGAAGTTGGTATCGGTTCTGCTCTGACAGACGATCACACAGCTCACGCTGGTTTCAACTCCAACAGTGGCTTTGACGGCGGCAACCGCGGCGCAACACAAGCGTCTGGCCAAGTTCTTCGTTATAACAACACCTTTGGTGATTTCGGCGTAGCACTGTCAGCCGAACTGGACGATTCTGGCCTAGCTGATACAATCTGGGGCCTTGGTGTAAAATACAACACTGCTCTTGGTGGTGTAGATTTGGCTCTTGGTCTTGCTTACCAAGATGCTGGCCCAGCCGATGTATGGGGTCTGTCTGTTGACGCGAAATTCAATGGCGGTATCCGCGCAATCCTGAACTATTCGAAAACAAGCGTTGGCGCTCTTTCGGTGACACACACCGGTGTCGGCGTTGGTTACACAATGGACGCACTGACAGTATCTGCAAACTGGGGTCAGTATGATCCTTCCGTAGGTGCTAAATCTGACGGTTACGGCTTTGCTGTAAACTATGATCTGGGCGGCGGAGCAGTTGCTCAGTTCGGTTACGGTTCCGGCTCCACTGCTGGTGGTTCAAGCATAAACACATGGTCCGCTGGTATGGCTCTGTCCTTCTAATTTAGAAGAACAGCTGATCTAAAAGAGAGCGGGCCTTCGGGTCCGCTCTTTTCTTTTGTGCAGGTTTCTGTTTGTTTACCGAAAACCCAAGCGGAGCCTCCCCATGTCATTGTCTGAAATCACCGATAAAATTCATGCCGAGGAACGCCGTGTTGGCCGCGACGTGGGATCAACCCGCCTGATTGCGGTGTCCAAAGTGCAGCCCGACGAGCGTGTCGAGGCCGTGCTGAACGAGGGCCACCGACTGTTTGGTGAAAACAAGGTGCAAGAAGCCGCTGGCAAGTGGCCCGCGTTTCGCGAGCGTTTCGACGGGGTTGAGGTGCATTTGCTCGGCCCGTTGCAAACCAACAAAGCCCGTCAAGCTATGGAGCTGTTTGAGGCGATCCATTCGCTGGACCGGCCCAAGCTGGTGAACACCTTGGCGCGATTGGCGCAGGAGTTGGGCCAATGTCCTGAGTTGTTTATTCAGGTCAATACGGGTGAAGAAGCGCAGAAGGCTGGGATTATGCCCGCCGATGCCGACGCCTTTATCACTGAATGCCGCGGGTTGGATTTACCGATTGTCGGCTTGATGTGCATCCCGCCTGCCAATGAAGAAGCCAGCCTGCATTTTGCCCTGCTGCGCAAAATTGCAGAGCGAAACGACGTTGCCGGTTTGTCGATGGGCATGAGCAGTGATTTCGTGCGCGCCGTGGCGATGGGGGCCAGCCATATCAGGGTCGGTTCCGCGATTTTCGGCGCCCGCGATTACGGCTGAGGCACGATCAGGCAACTGCTTGCCGTCAGCCGCGCGACGATCCAGAGCAGGTTTTGCTTTGAAAACGCGACGCAGCCCTCGGTCGGGTGATGCGGTTTACGCCAGACATGCAAAAAGATCGCCGAACCTTTGTGCGGGATCGCTACAGGCCAGTTCCAATTGGTGATCAACACCAAATCATACAGCGGATCAGCGCGGCGCATGACCTCATGGCTATGGGCATAAGGTGCTGGCACCAGATGATTATAAGCCGGATCATTCACATCATCTGACCACAAATCGCCAGGCCTAATCGGCACGGCCCACGCGGCGGGGCAGGGCAAACGATCGGGGCGATAATACAGCCCCATTATCCGGTGTCTGCCCACAGGCGTTGCCCCATCTCCCTCGCGTTTATCGGCGTGAACACCGCCGCGCCCAATTGAACAGGGGATCAGCCGGTTGTGAAATCGCACACCTTGTTTGGTCAGGATCAGATCGGCGGGGGGCATGTTCACGGCTCCGTGTTACAATTCTGGCCTGTTCTGTAACAACTATCGCATATATTTGAAACATTTCGCCCGCATTCGACACGGATACGTGAGAAACCGTGCTTGGCCCTTGTCTAATGCCCCGATCGGACACAAATATAGATCAACAAGCGCAAAAGGAGCAGCTCGATGGGCAATAACGTAAAGAAAATTCTACTGGTCGATGATGATGAGGATCTGCGCGAGGCTTTGTCTGAACAATTGGTGATGACCGAGGATTTCGACGTGTTCGAGGCCGGCAGTGGAGCCGAGGCTATGGAGCGTGTCAAAGAGGCGCTGTATGATTTGGTGATCCTTGACGTTGGGCTGCCCGATACCGACGGGCGCGAATTGTGCCGCTTGATGCGCAAACAGGGGGTGAAATGCCCCGTGGTGATGCTGACCGGTCATGACAGCGATGCTGATACTATCTTGGGGCTGGACGCTGGTGCCAATGATTACGTAACCAAACCGTTCAAATTTCCGGTGCTTCTGGCGCGTATTCGGGCGCAATTGCGCCAGCACGAGCAATCCGAGGATGCGATTTTCACGCTGGGGCCATACACGTTCAAACCGTCGATGAAGATGTTGATCACCGAGGATGATCGCAAGATCCGCCTGACCGAAAAAGAGACCAATATTTTGAAGTTCCTGTACCGCGCCACCGAAGGTGTTGTGGCCCGCGATGTGCTGTTGCACGAGGTTTGGGGCTATAATGCCGGGGTGACGACGCACACATTAGAGACACATATTTACCGCCTTCGTCAAAAAATAGAACCAGATCCGTCTAATGCACGCCTTCTTGTGACCGAATCTGGAGGCTATAGATTGGTGGCGTGACACATAAAATTAACCATTATGTGGGACCCTAGATAAATGAGTTCCCCTGCATGTCGGGGTTATGACATGCACCTCCCTGTTGAACTGGCCCGGCCTTTGTGCCGGGTCTTTTTTATCGCAGATCCAGCCGCACCAGCCCGTAGAAGAACAAGCCAGCACAGCCCACGGCCCCAACCAGAAAAGGCAGGCGTAGAGCCGCCGCGCGCCCCAGATCCGGCTCAAACACCGCCACCAAAACGCCACCGATCATCGCCCCAACCGGCATCATGCCCCAACCAAAAAACCGGTAGATACTGTTAACGCGGCCTAGAAGTTGATCGGGGATACTGCGTTGGCGCAGGGATACGGTGACCACATTCCACAGTAATGCCGCCAACATTTCGACGAACAGAGCGATGGCCACCACGTAAGGGCTTGAGGTTAGATAAATCGCCAAATGGGCCAAGGGGAAAATCAGCAGGGCAATCTTGACGCTGTTGTGGGCGCCAATCCGCGCCACAATGCGCGGGGCGATCAATCCGCCCAAAACGCCTCCGGCCGCACCCGCTGTTAACAAGATGCCGTGACCAGCAGCACTTAGGCCTAGAACCTCTTGGCTGAACAGCACCAGAACCGTTAGCGAGACCATGTGGAACATGTTCAAAACCCCCAACATTATTCAGCCGCAGGATCACTTTGTGGGCATATATCCATGTCATCCCTTCGCGCATTTGCGGCCAGAACCCGTCTGGCAGTTTCGGGGTTACGTGGGGGGGCATCGCAATCAGCCAGACACACCACGCGGCAATGGCGAAGGTCACCGCATCGACGGCAAACGGCAGCGGCACCGCGAACGCGATCAGCAAACCAGCCAACGGAGGGCCGACGAATTGTCCCATGATTTGCTCGACGCTCCACATCTGACCATTGGCGGTTTCCAAGTGATCTTTGTGAACGATTGAGGGCAGCATGGTTTGGGCGGCGTTGTCTCGGATCACCTCGGCAGACCCTAACAAAAACGCGGCGGCGCACAGCCCGAGGATCATTTGCGTTGCCTGCTCTGTGGTGTCCGGCAGCGGCAGGGCAGGGCCCGCCAAGATCAGCGCCACCACCCCGAATGTCAGCAACAGCCTCAAAATATCGGCCTGCACCATC
>JPUR01000288.1 GCA_001321835.1 Marinosulfonomonas sp. PRT-SC04 | reverse complement strand
GGCACGCCTTCGACCCAAGAAACGATCCAGGCCATCCGGCCCGCAACGGGAACGAATGAACTCAAATCACCGGTTTTACAGGCAATTGGGCGCGGCAGGTGCATGCCGGCTTTGTCTAGTTCCTGCGACCAGATCAATTCAGATCGGATCGCATCATCGGTTTGATATCCGGGCCGATGCAGTCTTAGCGCTGCACGGCCACCGCCAGGGGCGACGACCTCAAACACGGCGTTTTCACGATTTTTAATCAGACGCGGGATACAATCTGGCACGTCCCATGCCTGCAGTGCGGCCTTGGCATAGGCGATCGCCTCAATATCATTCATTGGCTAAAACCGTTTTAAAAGCGTTGTCCATTACAGTCAGCAGCAGGTCCGCATTGTCGCGAGAAAACACGCAAGGCGGGCGAATTTTAAGAGTGTTTTCGTACCGCCCAACTGTGCTGAGCAACACGCCATTATTGCGCATCTCATTGACCATCCGCAGGCTTATATCCGTGGCAGGATTATCTCCGCGCATCAGCTCGACGCCGAAAAACAGGCCTGATCCATGGTCATCTTCGATGATGTCATACTGCTTGGCCAAGCCCTGTAATTCCTCGATCGCATAGGCCCCAGCCGTGCGGGAATTCTCAACCAATCCTTCGTCCTCAATAACCTCAAGTGTCGCCATCGCTGCGGCAGCGCTGACCGGGTTGCCGCCAAAGGTGTTAAAGTATTTGAACACATCTTGAAACGCCTCTAACACCTCGGGGCGGGTCAAAACAGCAGCCACCGGATGCCCGTTTGCCATCGGCTTTCCGACCGTCACAATGTCCGGTGCAAAGCCAAGTTTCTCATGGCCCCACCAATCACTTCCGATCCGCCCAAACCCCGGCTGCACCTCGTCGGCAATGATCAAACCGCCCGCGCGACGCACGGCGGCAATGGCTTGATCCATGAAGCCACGCTCTAGTGTTGGGAAGCCCTCGTTGGCAAAGTAGGGGCAAATAATCAGGGCAGAAATACCGTGCCCTGCAGTCTCTAATTCGGCTATAGTAGTCTCTATTCCAGCGCAAAATGCCTCGGCTTGCCCCATGCGACTGCCGCCGACAGGGCGCAAGTTATCAGGCGAGGTGACTTGCCGAACGTGATCCGCATAACCGCCCACCGGCACTTTTGTGGCATTCAACTGACTGACGGCTGCGGTGTTACCGTGATAGGTGTTGTCCGTGCCGATGATGCCGGTTTTTCCGGTCACAGCTTGGGCC
>JPUR01000287.1 GCA_001321835.1 Marinosulfonomonas sp. PRT-SC04 | reverse complement strand
CGGTTATTATGTGGTGGTGCCTCTAGCCTGCCACTACATTTTGCCTTTGCACGCCAAGACCTTCGATGCCCAATTCCATCGTGTCGCCGGCTTTCAAATAGGTTTCAGGTTTCTGGCCCATGCCGACCCCGGGCGGGGTGCCGGTCGAGATCACATCACCCGCCTGCAGGCTCATGAATTGTGACAGATGGCTGATCACTTTGGCCACATTAAAGTGCATGGTTTTGGTCGATCCGTCCTGATAACGATGACCGTTGACCTCAAGATACATGGTCAGATTTTGTGGCTCGGCCAACTCGTCTCGGGTCACCAGCCATGGGCCGCTCGGGCCGAATGTATAGCAGGATTTACCCTTGACCCATTGACCAGAACGATGCAGTTGGAAATCACGTTCCGACAAATCATTGACACACAATAACCTGCCACATGCGCAAGCGCGTCGGCTTCATCGACGTATTTACAATCTTTGCCGATGATCACGCCCAGCTCGACTTCCCAATCAGTTTTCACCGATGTGCGGGGGATTTCGACGTCGTCATTCGGGCCAGTAATGGCTGATGTTGCTTTGAAAAATATGATCGGTTCAGGTGGCAATTCCATGCCAGCCTCGGCGGCATGATCGGCATAATTTAAACCGATACAGATGAATTTTCCGACATTTCCAACGCAGGGGCCAAGCCGCGGGTTCCCAGGCACTATCGGTAAATCGTCCAGGTTAAGGTCACGCAATTTTGCCAAAACCACATCGCTGATATCCGGGCCTGAAATGTCGGAAACATACGCTGAAATATCACGGATATTGCCGTCCTTATCCAGAATTCCAGGTTTTTCGCTGCCTGCCGGCCCAAACCGCAACAGTTTCATTTATCAGTCCTTTTCTGTGGTTCGATCGATAGGTCACCGCATGTTAAATAGTTTGAATATCTGATCATAACCATCGCCCCCGTGCAACTGTGATGCCGCCTGTTGTGGGCATGAAATGTGTCCGACCTCTGAATTTTCTGCGAGCCCAGTTGCCTCGATCTGAACGGTTTTCTTATAGTGGTGATTGGCTGAGATCAGCACACTGGATCGGGATGCGAGTGTATAAGGGGCCAGCATCAAGCTATGTTACCACGCCATGATGCTGGCCGATCCTATGATCCTGAGAGAGCAATATTTAGAAGAAAGCCGCGCTAATTTTCAAGCTACGGGCTTCAGGGGTGTGGGTTTTGCCTTTAAAATTCGACACCAATCTGCGCTTTGATACCAGAGCGAAATGGATGTTTGATCAGCTCCATTTCAGTGACCAGATCTGCAATTTCAATCAGTGGATCCTTGGCGTTTCGCCCGGTTAGAACCACATGGGTCATCTCGGGTTTTTCATTTTTCAGGAATTCAACCACATCGTTGATGTCGATATAATCATAGCGCAGCGCGATGTTAATCTCATCCAGCAGCACCATTTTATTGGCAGGATCACGGATCAGATCCTTGGCTTTTTCCCACGCGGCGGCGGCCATTTCGGTGTCGCGAGATTTGTCCTGCGTTTCCCAAGTGAAGCCTTCGCCCATCGTGTAAAATTCACACTCGTTGCTGAATTTTGCGAGGATCAGATCGCGCTCGCCAGTTGACATGCCGCCCTTGATAAACTGCACAACAGCGCATTTCATATCATGGGCGATGCAGCGAAAAATCATCCCGAATGCGGCCGAAGATTTGCCTTTTCCTTTGCCTGTATGAACAATGATCAGACCTTTTTTGTCGGTCTTTGTTGCCATGATTTTGTCGCGCGCGGCCTTTTTCTTGGCCATTTTCATTGCGTGGCGGTCGGTGTCTGCGGTCATTTTGATCCCTCCTGTTTGCACTGACAGAGTGCGTTGTCACGGAGCCAGATGCAAGAGCGGGCGAGCAATCAAGCCACCCGTTTTAGCATGTTTTTATCGTGGTGCTTACTCGGCTGGTACGGCGGCGGCTGTGCGTGGTTTGCCAAAGTGCTGTTTGTCAGGCGCAAAAGCAGCACAATCATTGCGATTTGAAAGGCAACCGCAAGGCCTGATAGCGACCAATAGGCAATATCGAATTTGTCGATCAGACCGGCTGCAACCAGACCTTTGTTGATAAAGAAATGCAGCATCACCGACAGCGCAACCCCGGGGCAGACCAGCGCGTAGGATCCGGGCGAGGTTTTGGTGCCGAACACGAAATCCTTGAAATAGGCTTCACGTTTTAGAACCAGCAGGCCAAGGCCGAG
>JPUR01000286.1 GCA_001321835.1 Marinosulfonomonas sp. PRT-SC04 | reverse complement strand
TGCCAGAATTATAGCACAGAAATCTGGGCGTTGTTCAGAGGTTCCCTAAATATCCCCGCCGGAGGCATAATACCCTTATGCCCCCACCGAGGTTACTGATGCAAAAAAACTATAAATCAGTGCGCAGATGCCAAAGCTCGGGAAAAATCTCAACCTCCAGCATTTTGCGCAAATACGAGGTGCCACCAGTCCCCCCAGTGCCGCGCTTGAAACCGATGACCCGCTCGACCGTGGTGACATGGTTGAACCGCCAACGCCGGAAATAATCCTCAAAATCGACCAGCTTTTCAGCCAATTCATACAGCTCCCAGTTCTCTTCAGGGTTTTTATAAACCTCAGTCCACGCTGCCATCACCCCCGGATCAGCCTGATATTTTTGCGAAAAATCACGGTTTAAAACAGCGTCAGGCACCGTG
>JPUR01000285.1 GCA_001321835.1 Marinosulfonomonas sp. PRT-SC04 | reverse complement strand
CCCAGACATAAAAAAGCCCCCGAGCATGACACGCAGGGGCCTTTTATTTTTACCGATATGTCGCGTTTATTCGTCGCGGCTTTCGGGAGTGTCGACCAGACCGCTGCTGAACACATCACCACCGACAATATCCTCGGTTGGGGCGGCCAAACGTGCGGCTTCTTCGGCTTCCTTGCGGCGCGCCTCGATCACCACATTATCGCGATCTTGGGCGATTTTACGAACCAACATAGTGGCGCCCCCGGTCCCAGCTGGGATCAGGCGACCAACGATGACATTCTCTTTCAGACCGATCAGTTTGTCACGTTTGCCCTGAACCGATGCTTCGGTCAGAACCCGCGTGGTTTCCTGGAACGATGCCGCCGAGATAAAGCTGCGGGATTGCAGCGATGCCTTGGTGATGCCCAGCAGGATCGGCTCGCCGGTGGCCTCACGAACGCCTTTGGCTTTCGCCTTCTCGTTAGCCAGATCAAACTCGGCTTTGTCGACATGCTCGCCTTTTAGCAGCGTGGTTTCACCACTGTCGGAGATTTCCCATTTCTGCAGCATTTGACGTACGATCACTTCGATATGCTTATCGTTGATCTTCACGCCTTGCAGACGGTAAACATCCTGAACCTCATCGACCATATAGTTGGCCAATGCCTCGACACCCATAACCGCCAAAATATCGTGCGGGGCTGGATTGCCGTCCATGATGTACTCACCCTTGCGGATGAAATCGCCTTCAGCCACAGGAATGTGCTTACCTTTGGGCACCATGTATTCGATGGTTTCCTGAGTATCATCAGCCGGCACAATCGCAATACGGCGCTTGTTTTTATAATCGCGGCCATATTGCACATAACCATCGATTTCAGCGATGATCGCGTGGTCTTTGGGACGACGGGCCTCGAACAATTCAGCCACCCGTGGCAGACCACCGGTGATATCCTTGGTTTTGGCACCTTCACGCGGGATCCGCGCAATCACGTCACCGGCTTTGATCTCGTCACCATCTTCGACCGACAGGATCGCATCCACTGACATTGCGTAGGCCATCGGGTGACCCGCCGCATTCATCACGACCTCGCCATCCTTGTCCAAAATCATAATTTCAGGTTTCAGATCATTGCCCTTAGGAGCCGTGCGCCAGTCAACGATGATTTTCTGGGTCATACCAGTCGCTTCATCGGTTTCTTCACGCACCGCAATACCGGAAATCAGATCGACGTACTTCACGGTGCCGCCTTTTTCGGTGATGATCGGCAGAGTGTAGGGATCCCATTCATACAGCTTGATGCCGCGTTCCACAGTCTGACCTTCTTTGACATGGACCTTGGAGCCATACATCGGCTTGTGAACAGCACGTTCCTGACCATTGGCATCAGTGATCACAATCTGCATGCTCCGGCCCATCACAACCATCTCGCCTTTGGCATTTTTCAGCAGGTTGGCATTTTTGAAACCAACGGTACCCGCTTGTGATGCTTCGAGGAATGATTGCTGACCACCTTGGGCAATGCCGCCAATGTGGAAGGTCCGCATTGTCAGCTGGGTGCCCGGCTCGCCGATCGACTGTGCGGCAATAATGCCGACAGCTTCACCTTGGTTCACCAATGTACCACGGGCAAGATCACGCCCGTAACAGGCCGCACAAACGCCCTCTTCTGACTCACATGTCAAAGGTGAGCGCATCCGCACAGTGGCCAGATCAGCGACGTCGATCTTATCGGCCATGTACTCGTCGATCAGCTCGTTTTTGCGCACCAGCACTTCGCCTGTGCTCGGATTAACGATGTCCTCAGCAGCAACCCGACCCAGCAGACGCTCGTCCAGCGAAGCAACAACTTCACCATCATTGACCGCAGCTTGGGCTGTGATCGATTTCTCGGTGCCACAGTCTTCCATGCGGATAATGCAATCT
>JPUR01000284.1 GCA_001321835.1 Marinosulfonomonas sp. PRT-SC04 | reverse complement strand
ACAACGCCTACATTGTTAAAGACGGTAAAATCATCACCCGTAAACTGTCGAACGACATTTTGCATGGCAGCACTCGGGCGGCTGTTTTGCGCTTTGCCAAAGAGGCGCAGATGGAGGTTGAAGAGCGCAGTTTTTCGATTGAAGAAGCGCAGGGTGCGGACGAGGCATTCACCACATCGGCCAGTGCATTTGTGATGCCTGGGGTTGAGATTGATGGTGTGCAAATGGGCGACGGCACACCGGGGCCGGTGGCCAAAAGATTGCGCGAAATCTATCTGGATGAAAGCCGCAAATCCGCGGTCTAAATTCTATTTAAAGTTTGATCGGAGGGGGGGCGTCGGGGGAAAAGGTCGAGGCCACCCCCTGTTTGATTGGGGCTTTTGAGTCGCGCTAGATGCGGTGTAAACATGTACGTTTGGCGCAATCCAGCGGCCATCCGGTTGGATGATCTTGATATTTTTCCCCATCAACAATGCCCCCGTAGGGCCGCAAGGTTTTGATGCCGTCTCATTGCCATTAGATGCACTGATTAAGGTGTTCCATTGCCGTTATTGTCAAAGGCACAGCCCAGTTGGTTGCAAAGCATGCACCAAAGGGCGTATCTATCATTTAAGGGCATTCGCTGCGACCGATTAAAAGTCAGGGACACCACGCCATTAAGGTGGATGCCTTAGTACAGGGATATGTTTGATAATGAACAACGACATCACTTTGGTCTATCATCTTGGC
>JPUR01000283.1 GCA_001321835.1 Marinosulfonomonas sp. PRT-SC04 | reverse complement strand
ACTTGGGTCATCCAAAAAGGTTTCGGCCGTATTGAACGATACCTCAGCCGTTATGTGAATCCGTGAGGCTTGTTATGACAAATTCCAAATCTGATGCTCTGATACAATTGATTAATGTGGATAAGTTTTTCGGTGCCTTTCAAGCATTGAAAAACATTAGCCTTGAAGTAAAGCGAGGTGAAAAAATCGTGATTTGTGGCCCATCTGGTTCAGGCAAGTCAACGCTGATCCGGTGCATTAATCGGTTGGAAAAACATAATGCCGGACATATTTTTATCGACGGAAAAGAGCTAACGGATCGGGTGAAAGATATTAATGCGGTGCGGCGCGAAGTCGGCATGGTGTTCCAGAGTTTCAACCTGTTTCCGCATATGACGATCGTCAAAAACCTAATTCTGGCGCAACGGTTGGTGCGCAAAATTAGCGAAACGG
>JPUR01000282.1 GCA_001321835.1 Marinosulfonomonas sp. PRT-SC04 | reverse complement strand
GCTTGGCCACGCCCTGCCAACTGGGTCAGGTTCGCCGTATAAGCCGCCCACCCCACCGCTGCCGCAGCAACCACGACCAGCAGCAAAAATAATCCCCGCGCCCATGCGCGCACTGTGCTAAAAATGTTCATGTGCGGATTGTAAAAAACTAGACTTGCAATGACCATCCCCTTTGGTGAAAACCCTTGGATGCAACATGTAACCCAATCCCCGACCGAATCTGCCTTTGTGCAAAACCCCTATCCGTTTTATGATCGGATCCGCTCGCTGGGCGATCTGGTCTGGTGGGACGACTATGATATGGTCTGCGCGACCGGTTATCAGGCGGTCAACGCGATTTTGCGCGATCGCCGGTTGGGCCGTGAAATGCTGGCTGATTTGCAAAAACCAATTCCAGAGCGGTTGGCGGCGTTCTATGACATTGAGGCGCATTCGATGTTGGAGCTGAACCCGCCACGGCACACGCGGCTGCGATCGTTGGTGTTGCGGGCGTTCACCTCGCGCCGGATCAAAGAATTGGCGCCTGAGATTGAAGTCTTGTGCCATCAGTTGATTGATGATTTTCCAACCGGCGACGTTGATTTACTAACCGCCTATGCGCAGAAAATTCCGGTGATTATCATTGCCCGTCTGCTGGGGGTGCCCGAGGCGATGGCCGATCAATTGTTGCTGTGGTCAGGCGCGATGGTGACGATGTATCAGGCGCGGCGCACGCGGACAGACGAGGACAATGCCGTGACCGCCAGCCGTGAATTCTCTGATTTTATGCGCGGTTATGTGGATCAGCGCCGCAGCGCGCCGGCGGATGATTTAATCAGTCATCTGATTGCCGCCGAGGAAGATGGTGCGAAACTGTCAACTGACGAGCTGATCACCACCTGTATTTTACTTCTGAACGCGGGCCATGAGGCCACGGTGCACAGCATGGGAAACGGTTTGAAAACTCTGCTGGAGCAGCAGATCCCGCTGGCCGCAATGCGCCCCGAGCATATTGACACCACGGTCGAGGAAATCCTACGCTATGACCCGTCACTGCATCTGTTCATGCGAATCGCTACGGAGGATTTGCAGCTGTTTGGCCATGACATTAAGCGCGGCCAAACCGTCGCCTGTCTGCTGGCCAGCGCCAACCGTGATCCGGCCGCCTACGTACATGCCGATCAGTTCCAATATGAGCGCGCCATCAAGCCCAACACTTCGTTTGGTGGTGGTTTGCATTTTTGCGTGGGCGCACCTTTGGCCCGGTTGGAGATCAAAATCGCGCTGCCGGTGCTGTTTGAACGCTGCCCCAATCTGCGTCTGAGTGCGGCGCCGAAATACGCCAATGTGTTTCATTTCCACGGCCTAGAGCGGCTGGATGTGACATATTAAGGCGCTCTGGGTTTGCATCTGGACCCGCTATGGCCAACGTCCTATAGCATTGAGTCGATTAAGGTCGCCACACGGGCGGGTTTATTGATGTCAAAGAAAGAATTCAACATGTCCGCTGCGCCGAAAAAAATCACCCTGCCAAACGCCCAGACCATCACCGAGGTCAAACACTGGACCGATCGTCTGTTTTCATTCCGTGTGACACGGCCGCAATCGCTGCGGTTTCGGTCCGGTGAATTTGTGATGATCGGGCTGATGGGCGACAATGGCAAGCCACTGTTGCGGGCCTATTCCATTGCCTCGCCGAGCTGGGACGAGGAGCTGGAGTTTTACTCGATCAAGGTTCAAGACGGGCCGCTGACATCAAAACTACAACATATCAAGGTTGGTGATGAAATCATCCTAAAGCCAAAACCGGTTGGCACATTGGTGCATGACGCGCTGATCCCGGGCAAACGGCTGTGGTTTTTCGCAACCGGTACTGGCCTTGCGCCATTTGCATCCTTGATGCGCGAACCGCAAACCTATGAGGATTATGACGAGGTCATCATGTGCCACACCTGCCGCGATGTGGACGAGTTGGAATATGGTCGCCAGTTGGTCGAAAGCCTGGCTGATGATCCGTTGATCGGTGAAATGGTCGCGGGCAAGCTGCGCTATTATCCGACCACCACCCGTGAGAAAAGCCCGGTGATGGGACGCATCACCACCAAGCTGGAAGATGGCTCATTGTTCAAGGATCTGGGCGTGCCACAGATTTGCGCCGAGACTGACCGCGCGATGGTCTGTGGCTCGATTGGGTTGAACACCGATATGAAACGCATTTTGGAGGGCTTTGGTCTGACCGAGGGCGCCAATTCGAAGCCGGCTGAATATGTGGTCGAGAAGGCGTTCGTGGATTAAGCGCTGAACGCAGTCGTTTTTAATACCGAAATTCAGACATGAAAATGCCGCGCAGATTACGCTGCGCGGCATTTGTTATTTCAACTGTTATTTCAGCACTGACGGGGTTTGATTATTGACCCAAAGCACCTTTAACTTGCTCGATCACCGCAGCGATCATTTCTGGGTTGTCACCAGCTTTTTCAATCGCAGTTTTCAGCATGGTCTTTTTCAGTGGACCCAGATCTGAGCCGTCAACCATTTCGATAACCATGGCGGCATCAAAACCGTCAGCGCTCAACAATGTGCCCATCATCGATGTGCCTGTTGCAGCAGCGGCTTCGGTTGCAGCAGCGGCAGCTTCTTCGGTTGCAGCAGTGGCAGCCTTTTCAGTCGCGTCCATAGCAGTGGCAGCGGCGTCTTCAGCAGCTTTGGCAGCCTCTTCAACTTTGGCAGCGGCAGCAGCAGCGGCTTTTGCAGCCTCTTCGGCTTTCTCAACAGCATCGCCAACAGCATCGGTTGTGGTTTCTACGGCACTATCCACAGCATCACTCATGTCTCCGCCCTGTGTGTAAAAATACACACCGGCACCCGCAGCAATCAACAGCGCGGCAATGATTAATGTCTTGTTCATCTTACTAACCCTTTAAATAGAAGACTGGATTTCCCCCAGCCACATGCCTATATGGCAGATGTATTCCGCAAATTAAAGCGCACATTGGCCAATATCGCGCTTTATTGCCGATACAATCGCCAACAATGCGAATAACACCTTGTAAGCGCGGCCCAGCCCGTCTATTTTTCGGCGCAACACATAATGCTATTCACAATCGAAGGATCAACGTTATAGCCCGCAGACCTCATAATGCCCCGCCGCAACGCGACACTGGCCCCCGCGTAAACGAACGCATCACCTCAACTGAAATCCGCCTGATCGGCGCTGATGGCGAAAACGCAGGCGTGGTTACGCCAGCGCGTGCGATGGTCATGGCCGCCGAAGCTGGATTGGATCTGGTCGAAATTTCGCCAAACGCCAAACCACCGGTCTGTAAAATCATGGATTTCGGCAAGTTCAAGTATGAACAGCAGAAACGTGAATCCGAGGCCCGTAGAAAGCAAAAGATCATCGAAGTCAAAGAGGTCAAGTTTCGGCCCAACACCGACACGCATGATTATGATGTGAAAATGCGCAATGTGTTCAGATTTCTGGCCGGTGGTGACAAGGTGAAAATCAGCCTGCGTTTCCGTGGCCGTGAAATGGCTCACATCAATCTCGGTCGCGAATTACTGGAACGGGTTGCCGCCGACGTCAAAGAATTTGGCAAGGTCGAAAGCATGCCGAAGATGGAAGGTCGCCAGATGATCATGATGATCGGTCAGCTGCCTAAATAATCGGCCTCGACACCTGAAATTTTAAAAAAACCCCTGCCATTCGCGGGGGCTTTTTTTTGATCCATTTTTTTTGCGTCAAAGGATTGTATAAAACCCCGAGAGCAGCCCGTTATGATTGATACAAACATTCGGTCAGTTGGGCGAGGATCGAAATGGCGATCTCGGCGGGGGATTTACCGCCAATATTCAAGCCGACCGGCGCGTGAATACGACCAATCTGCGCGGGTGAAAATCCGGCCTTAGTCAATCGTATCACCCGCTTGGCATGGGTGCGGGTTGAGCCCAGACTGCCGATGTAAAACGCCTCCGAGCCCAGCGCCATGATCAGCGCAGGGTCATCAATTTTGGGATCATGCGACAGGGTGACAACCGCGCAACGAGAATCCAGCCCGATGGATTTCAGCGCCTGATCCGGCCAATCCTCAATAATCACCTGATCAGGAAACCGCGCCTGACTGCCAAAGGCTGTGCGCGGGTCCACCAGCACCGGATCATAACCCGCCAGCCGCGCCATCACCAACAGGGGTTGGGCAATGTGCACCGCCCCGACGATGATCAACTTCAGCGGCGGGTTGTGGATGCCAACGAAAACGTCGCCCTCAAAACCGGATTTATCAGCCTTAAACCGCACAGGGTATGCCTCAACGCCCAGCAACTTGCGGCTCTGTGTCACCGGATCAACCACATAGGCCATCGGCACACGGTTCATGCGCGCCGCCACCAGATCGGCCAGTATCGCCTCAGGCAGCACCGCGCCCAC
>JPUR01000281.1 GCA_001321835.1 Marinosulfonomonas sp. PRT-SC04 | reverse complement strand
ATTATGTGGGCGGCAAGCCGTTACAGAACCGATTTGAAAGCATGGATCAGGTGCCGACGCAGACGCCGCTTTCGGTGCAGATTTTAAAGGACCTAAAGAAAGAGGGTTTCAAGTTCTGTGTCCCGACCATTATTTACGCATTTATGGAGGCCGTTGGCATGGTGAATGACCATATCGTCGACTGCCCGTGCCACGACAAGTTGGCGGCGTTGGCGCGCTAGGGCGCACCTCTCACTTTATTAAAGTCGCGCTAGGGCGTCATTCGTTACTCTACGGGGGGCTCATCGGGCGTGATCAGCGCGTTGATAATCGCAAATGCGCTCTGGGTATCCCACTCGGCATCGCCACGCAGGCGGGCGATTTCACGGCCCTCTGGGTCAATGATCATGGTGATTGGC
>JPUR01000280.1 GCA_001321835.1 Marinosulfonomonas sp. PRT-SC04 | reverse complement strand
TGCAACAAAAACACCTCGCGTGCTGGGGCTGACGGCTGCGGGCCTGTGGGCAAAACACCACCACGCTGATCGGCAGGATCACCCACGCCCCAGTTGCGTTTCCACGCCTCCAGATCCTCGGTCAGATGCTCAGACCCATGCACCAAAAACTCAGCCACATCAAAGCCGATACCACCGGCGCCGACAATCGCCACCCGTTTTCCAACCGGCGCTTTATGGCGCAGCACCCGACAAACTTTATTCAGATTCAAACCGAAAACCTAGCAAAGGTGTCACCGCCAAAACCGACAGCAGAAACTGCAATCCGATATTTCCGACCCGTTATTCCAGCGCTTTGACAAGGCCAACTCCCAGCCCGCCGATGAACAATAAAACCACCAGCGAAATCAGCGGCAGAACACCGGCTATATATAGTGTATACTCTGGCACGCGTCGCAAGCCTGAATGGAGGGGCAAATTCAGCGCCTGCATTCTAAAAAACCGCCGCCAAGTCCACAGTCAAATCCACGCCGCCATACAGACCGGCAACCTCCTCGCCATACCCGTTAAATGGCAAGGCTGGCTGACGCTTGGCAAACAGCCCACCGCCAATGCGCCGCTCGGAGGATTGCGACCAACGTGGATTGAAGTGGTCCGGCAAAATCGGGCAGCGCGCTAAGGGCACCCAACACGAAGGCGCCTAAGCCGCTTCATGCGTAACTCAATGAAGCTATACGACCTTCCGAAGGGGCATTACTGATAAATGGGCTCGTACAAAACGGGCCTTGGCTCCAGGGTCGAAGCATCAAAACCACAAGGGTTTAAATAATACAGCGAAGCTTCACACCAACCTATCCGGCGCAAGCGAGCCGTAATCTAGCACCCGCTTTGAGAACATATCTAAGCCACACGAAACAACTTGCGGATATTCTCAGAAACTTAATGTGGCCCGAACAGCCCGCTTCCAAGCCGCATATTTTGCCTCTCGTAGGTCTTCAGGCATTGATGGCACAAACCGGTTTTCCAAAGCCCAAGTCTTGGCAAATTCTTCTTTTGAAGGGTAGAGCCCGATGTGCATTCCAGCCAGCCAAGCTGCGCCTAGGGCCGTGGTTTCCAACACCTCGGGGCGATCGACCGGTGCGGCGATGATGTCAGATAGAAATTGCATCGTCCAATCGGAGGCGCTCATGCCACCATCAACCCGCAGGACGTTTTCCTCGCCCAAACCGGGCCAATCTTCGCGCATTGCCTCGAACAGATCACGGGTTTGAAAGCCAACGCTTTCCAACGCGGCGCGGGCCAGTTCTGCCGGGCCTGAATTTCGGGTCAGGCCAAACACTGCGCCACGGCATTCCGCATTCCAGTAGGGTGCTCCGAGACCGGTAAAGGCGGGCACCAGCACCACCGATTGCGCTGGATCAGAGGTTTCGGCCAGCGGCTGTGTTTCCTCGGCGGAGCGGATGATTTTCAGCCCATCCCGCAGCCACTGCACCACAGCGCCAGCGATAAAGATTGAACCTTCAATCGCATAAGTTGGCTTGCCATCCAGTTGATAAGCGATGGTGGTCAGCAGACGGTTCTTGGAAAATACTGGTGTGTCACCGGTATTAAGCAGCGCAAAACATCCGGTGCCGTAGGTGGATTTCATCATGCCCGGCTTAAAGCAAGCCTGCCCCATAGTGGCGGCCTGCTGCTCCCCCGCAAGACAGCAAATCGGTATCTCGAGGCCAAACAAATCGGCACGGGTCACCCC
>JPUR01000279.1 GCA_001321835.1 Marinosulfonomonas sp. PRT-SC04 | reverse complement strand
GCATAAATTCGTTTCGGTTCACGGGGGTATCGAGTGAATTTAGCAATTGCTTGATCTGGTCAGCAAAGTTGCGGCGCACCCAGTTGCCTATAAATTGTGTGGGCACCAGAAATGTAGCGACGCCGGCGCGCAGTTCTGAAAATTCCAGCGGCTCGATCCAGGTTGAGTAATTATTCGCACCGACGACTGCTTTTAGCTGCTGTCGAACTTGGCCCCATAGCTCATTTGTCATTCTTACCAACCCGCTTCAAAACTTAAATTCAGCGCCAAACATCTCTGGCCTTTCGACCTGCCATATCGCCATATTCTTAGCGCTTCACAGTCCCTTTTCGCCAGCCTAAAAGCCGTTGCACCCACAGATGGGGCCACAAAATATCTGGTTACTGGACACCCTCAAACGCTCTGCCGTGCATAATATGGTATACGCATCCACCATACAAAACAGTCTTGTTTTAGCAGATATATCAGGGCCGTTTGGCGATATGTCCCCCGTCAGGATGTGAATCGCTTGGCTAAATTCACAACGTAAATCG
>JPUR01000278.1 GCA_001321835.1 Marinosulfonomonas sp. PRT-SC04 | reverse complement strand
CACGGCGTTTTTTCACCGTTTCAGTCACACTCATAGCGGATTTCCCTATCCAAGTTTAATGATTCTAGGGACGATCATTGCGCAATATATTGAGCAATGATAGCTAAAAGTTGCGCGCAGTGATTTGATTCTGATACTATAAAGAGACAAATGACAGTGGAGATCACCTGAATGGCCGATGAATTTGATGTAGGCGCGCGCCTGAAGGCTCTGCGGCACCAATATAGCTTCTCCCAAAGACAACTGGCAGAGCATGCCAGCGTGCCGCATGGGCAGATTTCGATGATCGAGACCAATAAATCAAGCCCATCGGTTGCTTCTTTGCGCAAGATATTGGGCGGCTTCGGGATTTCAATGTCCGAATTTTTTGAGCCTGACGCGGTGGCCAGCCAACATCCGTTTTTCACCCCCTCCGAATTGCGAGATCTCACATCTCTGCTATATAAAAACAATAAATCTGCCGAGCATGTGATCACAATCAAACAGGTCGGGGACGCAAAATTACATGGGCTGCAAATTCTGCAAGAACGCTATGAACCGGGGGCCGATACCGGTGCCTCGATGATTGAACACGAGGCCAACGAGGGCGGAATCGTCATTTCCGGCGAAATTGAAATCACCGTCGGTAACGATATTCGCGTGTTGAAAGCTGGAGATGCCTTTTTGTTTAACAGTCGCGAACCGCACCGGTTTCGCAATATTTCAGACCGCGCTTGCGAGGTGATTTCCGCCTGCACACCACCCTATCTGTAAGGACATAATATGCCAAGTCGTTTGCGGCAGATTGTAAAAGCATTTGCAAAGGCTGGATCACGGCACATCCACGGCCCCTTCTCGGGCATCAAATGCTGTGCAATCCACTGCCGTCAATGATTGGCTTTCGAACAGAAGCTGGCTCAAACCAACACCGAGGGTGGCACTAAAGCGGGACAGGTCCAACCAGTCATCAATCGGGCGTCTGCAAAAAAGTGCTATCCTTCCATGAGCGACATGCCCGCAAAAAGCAATTTTGTCTCTTTGTGGGGCAGCTTGGCGTCGTACATTTTTGGCTTCTGGAACGCTGAGAACGCCCCACGTTTCCGCAGGGCGTTCTCTTGCGCTTAGTGCACCGTTTCGGACCCGATCAGCAGTCCGTCCGGACCAGCCCCCACCGTCACGGTGGGGCCGTCCATCACGTCGCCGCCCAATAACCTCTCGGCCAGCGGATCCTGCAAATAGCGCTGAATCACCCGCTTCAAGGGACGTGCGCCATAAACAGGGTCGTAGCCCTTGTCGCCCAGCCATTTGCGAGCGGCCTCATCCACATCCAGTGTAATTTTACGCAGCGTCAGGCGCTTGCCAAGCAGCGCCAATTGGATGTCGACGATGCCAGTCATATCTTCACGGGCAAGGCGGTCAAAGATCACGATCTCGTCCAGACGATTTAGGAATTCCGGCCGAAAATGGCCGCGCACCGCCTCCATCACCTGATCCTTGGCCTCACTCACATCGGCATCTTCCGGCAGTTGTGAAAGTGCCTGTGATCCGAGGTTTCAAGTCAGGATAATCAGCGTCTGCTTGAAGTCGACCGTGCGGCCCTGACCATCGGTCAGCACCCCGTCATCCAGCACCTGCAACAGCACGTTGAACACGTCAGGGTGTGCCTTTTCGACCTCGTCAAACAGGATCACCTGATAGGGTTTGCGCCGCACTGCTTCGGTCAGCACGCCGCCCTCCTCTTAGCCGACATAACCCGGAGGTGCGCCGATCAAACGAGCCACCGAATGCTTCTCCATGAACTCGGACATATCAATGCGAACCATCGCATGTTCGTCATCAAACAGGTATTCTGCCACCGCCTTGGTCAGCTCGGTTTTACCGACCCCGGTTGGCCCCAAAAACAGGAAGCTGCCAAGCGGGCGGTCAGGGTCATTCAGCCCTGCCCGCGCCCGGCGCACGGCGTTGGCCACAGCTGTCATCGCAGCGCGTTGGCCGATCACCCGTTTGCCGATTTCGTCTTCCATTTTCAGCAGCTTGTCGCGCTCGCCTTCCAGCATTTTGGTGGTCGGAATACCGGTCCAGCGCTCAACCACTTGCGCGATTTGCTCGGGCCGCACGGCTTCGCCGACCATCATGCCTTCGTCCTTGATTTCGGCCTCTCCCAGCTTTTCTCAAGCTCGGGGATGATTGAGTAGGACAGCTCGCCTGCCCGCGCCAGATTGCCTTCGCGTTTGACAATTTCCAGCTCGGCGCGGGCGTTTTCCAGATGCTCTTTCAGGTCACGCGCGCTGGCCAGCTTGGCACGTTCAGCCTGCCATTGTGCGGTCATTTCAGAGGAGCCCTCCATCAACCCGCTCAATTCTTTTTCAAGCGTTTCCAGGCGGTCCTTGCTGGCGACATCATCCTCTTTTTTCAAGGCTTCGGCCTCGATCTGTTTTTGCATGATCTCGCGGTCCAGCGTGTCCAACTCTTCGGGTTTGCTGTCAACTTCCATGCGCAAACGCGACGCGGCCTCGTCCATCAAATCAATCGCTTTATCGGGTAAAAACCGGTCAGTGATATAGCGATGCGACAGAGTCGCCGCCGCCACCAAAGCATTGTCCGAAATCCGTGGTGGTTTCAACAGGTGGACGCAACACTTTAATCTTTAGGAAAAGATGGAGTG
>JPUR01000277.1 GCA_001321835.1 Marinosulfonomonas sp. PRT-SC04 | reverse complement strand
TCAACCGCCCCGTGATGCAGCCAATTGGCCAATGCCTGCGAGGAAATCCGGCAGGTGGCACGATCTTCCATCAGGCCAACATCATGAATATCCGGCACCTTGGAGCAGCCAACCCCGTGATCAATCCAGCGCACCACATAGCCCAAAATACCCTGCGCGTTATTCTCAATTTCAGCGGCAATATCGGCCTCGGACCAGTTGGTGCCATCCGCCAGCGGAATGGTCAGCAAATCTTCCAGCGTGCCACGCGGCCCGCCCTTGGCGATCTCGTCTTGGCGCGCGAACACATCAACGCTGTGATAATGGGTGGCGTGCAGGGTCGCGGCAGTCGGGCTCGGCACCCAGGCGCAATTGGCACCCGACATCGGATGGCCGATTTTAGCCTCCAGCATATCGCCCATCAGATCGGGCATCGCCCACATGCCTTTGCCAATCTGCGCCTTGCCTTGCAACCCACAAGCCAGCCCGATATCGACATTGCGATCCTCATAGGCGGCGATCCAAGCGCTGTTTTTCATCTCGCCTTTGCGCACCATTGGGCCCGCTTCCATCGAGGTGTGAATTTCATCGCCAGTGCGGTCCAAAAATCCGGTGTTGATAAAGGCAACACGGTGCTTGGCGGCGGCAATACAGGCCTTCAAATTGATACTGGTGCGGCGTTCTTCGTCCATAATCCCCAGCTTAACAGTGTACTGTGGCAGGCCCAAAATCGCCTCAACTCGAGTGAAAATCTCATCGGCAAAAGCCACCTCATCGGGACCGTGCATTTTCGGCTTCACCACATAGACTGAACCGGGGGTCGAATTGCGCAGACCACCGCGTTTTTGCACAACATGCATGGCAATCAGGCTGGTCAGCATCGCGTCCATCAACCCTTCGCCGATCTCCAGACCATCACGGTCAAGGATCGCCGGATTGCTCATCAGATGCCCAACATTGCGCACCAACATCAGGGCGCGCCCCTTCAGGGTTAGCACGCCGCCATCCGGCGCGGTAAAGCTCAGATCATCATGCACGGTCCGAGTGATTTCGCGACCGTTCTTAACCATGACCTCTGCCAGATCCCCGCGCATCAAACCCAGCCAGTTTGTGTAGGCCAGCACCTTGTCTTCGGCATCCACAGCGGCCACAGAATCTCCGCAATCCATGATCGTCGACAGCGCCGATTCAAGCCGGATATCAGCAACATGGGCGCGGACATTGGCGCCGATTTCAACGTCAGAATTCACTTCAATAATGACGTGTAAGCCATTGTTCTTAAGCAGTATTGATGATGGATTACCAACGTCACCTTTATACCCAACCAGCTGCGCCGGATCGGCCAACGCAGGCTGCAGAACACCGCGTTTGATGCGGTACCCATCATGATCCGCGTGACTGCCATCGGCCAATGGAGTTGCCTGATCTAAAAACGTGCGACCCCATGCAATCACCCGCGCACCACGCGCCGCATCATAGCC
>JPUR01000276.1 GCA_001321835.1 Marinosulfonomonas sp. PRT-SC04 | reverse complement strand
AAGTGCTATTAAATCATCTGAACAAATCTGTGGGTTCATCGTCATTACCGTGTTGGTACCGTATTGGGTGAAATCTGCCTTTCAATTGATACTCTTAATACCATCCGACACGCCAGCCTTGATTTTAGGATATTTATTACATGACCCAAAACGCGACCCTATCGGAACGATTAATCGCCGAAATTGAAACACGGCGCGATGCGTTGATTGAGCTAACTCAACAGCTGATCCGCATTCCAACCCTGAATCCGCCCGGCGCAAATTACCGCGAGATTTGCACGTTTCTGGCCGAGCGTCTGGCCACGTCCGGTTTTAAAATTGAGCTGATCCGTGCCGAGGGCGCGATTGCCGACAGTGACGAATATCCGCGCTGGAACCTGATTGCCCGCCACGAAGGTACAAGCACCGGCGAATGTGTGCATTTCAACAGCCACCATGATGTGGTCGAGGTTGGCCACGGCTGGACCCGTGATCCGTTTGGTGGCGAGCTGGACGATGGTAAGATTTACGGTCGCGGCGCTTGCGATATGAAAGGCGGGCTGGCCACTTCGATTATCGCAGCCGAGGCGTTCATTGCGGTCTGCCCCGAGTATAGCGGTGCCGTTGAAATCAGCGCCACAGCGGATGAAGAATCCGGTGGGTTTGGCGGTGTCGCCTATCTGGCCGAGAAGGGGTATTTCAACCCTGACCGCGTGCACCATGTCATCATCCCCGAACCGCTGAACAAAGACCGGATTTGTCTGGGCCACCGCGGTGTTTGGTGGGCCGAGATTGAAACCAAAGGGCGGATTGCGCATGGCTCGATGCCGTTCCTTGGCGATTGTGCCGTGCGCCACATGGGCGCGGTGCTTGAGGAAATGGAGAGCTATCTGTTGCCGCTGCTGGCCACCAAACGCACCGATATGCCGGTGGTGCCGGATGGGGCCAAACAGTCGACGTTGAACATCAATTCAATCCACGGCGGCGCTGTGGAGCAAGACTCGGAATATACTGGCCTGCCAGTCCCCTGTGTGCCGGATCGCTGTCGCATCATCATTGAATGGCGGTTTTTAATAGAAGAAGACATCGAG
>JPUR01000275.1 GCA_001321835.1 Marinosulfonomonas sp. PRT-SC04 | reverse complement strand
GGATTGCTGCCGGTGTTGGCCAATGGTGCTGTCCGAGCTTTTTGCTGGCCGAGCGGAAACCACCTGCCACCGGACGTGATGCGAAAAGCGCCCCCTACAGCATCCGTGTTACCGCGAATGCCCTGTCCGATCTGGTGATTGATCTGGCGGCCGATTTTGGCAGTCCCGAGCTGGCAGGGTTCACCTTAGAGAATGTCGAAAATCAGGCGAAACTAATTGCGGTTCGCCTTTGCCCTGACAACCCTCTGGATCTATTTTTGGACTGCGATATGGCGCTTGAGGGTGACAATATTCTTTTGCGCTATGCGAGCGGGCAGACCGTGCAATCAGAGGATGCCATTGATCCTGTGGGCTATGCGCATAATCGAGGCTGCATTCGCGACAGCTGGCACGCCGTCAGCGCTGACGGGCGCAAACTTCATCGCTGGGCATTGCCTTGCGTCTTGCCGGTTCACTAAGGTTACAGCATGCAGAACCCCTCAAACCCGATTAAGATTGGCGCCTTGAAAATCGAGAATGTGCTTCCTGAGCATGTGATCCTACCGCCAATCCCACCTGGGTTTACCGATCGTTTTGACGAGACTGGTGCGGTGTGGATGTGTGCCGAACCCAGCCTATTGCTCGAAAATGACGACCCTGAAATCAGCCCCGACTGGCAGGCCCGTTGCGGTGGTGTGACAGCTGTGTCCGCCAAGCCCAACACCGGCCATACCCAAACCGCGATTGTTGCTGGTATTTCGGGTCTTGGCTTTCACGCGCGGGTGAATTCTGGCTACTGCATTCCCGAAGCCATGTTTCGAAATGGCCCGTTTTCACTTGCGCTCATTTATGCCCCCTTACCGGAAAACGAGCCGCGCAGCCTTGTGACGATCAACCCTGCAAATTTCGATAATTACGTTTTTCTAAGCGAGCGTGATGGTGTGGTCGAGCTGACCGATCAGCAAGCAAGTTTTTCGCTGCAGCAGCCCGTATCGCCAGACTGTGAGGGCTTTCGTTTGGTGATTTTTAGCCGCACCGAGGATGGCTACACGCTGGCCATTGACGGAAACCCGCCAGTGCATGGGACATCGGTACCTGAAAGCCCAAACGAGGATGGCCCGCTTCTCGATACATCCGGGCTTTGTGATCTTTTCATTGGGTGCCGCAGTCACCGCAAAGGTATTTTAAAAACCTTGGGCGAGATGGTGCTGGCAGATGTTTTCTTGTGGCCTGACAAAGATATTCTGGCCGATGAGCAAGGCGCGTCGCCCCCCAACGACGCCTCGGATACGCGCCCTGAATACGACCTGCTTCTGAAGTATTACACCGAGGTGATCTGCCGTGACGTTTGACCCAGAATCCATTCGCAATGACAATATCTGCGTGATTTGGATCGATGATCTGATTGATATTTTCACCTGGCGAGATGCCTTTGGCATCACCATTAAAACCCCGAATATCGACCGGTTTATGGATGACGGCATGCGGTTCGCCAACACATATGCGACCGTACCGCTTTGTGCGCCGTGCCGAGCTGAGCTGACCACGGGCTTATCACCGTTTCGCACGGGTCTGGTTGATTTAAACCGGCTTTGGCGTGATGTTCTGCCGCCGACTGCGGCGTGGCAGTATGATTTGCGCCGCGCTGGATTTTACAATTTCACCACCGGCAAAACCGATGGCAATTACAAACCAATGCCCGAAGCCTATCGTCGGGTTCTGTTTCATGAGGATGTTCTGGCCAAGGACGCTGGACGGCGCGAAAAGGTGCATGCATACCTTGATCGCGGGCCCGGTATTGCGGGGGTCAACCACCCGAATGATGACGGCAGTCAGGACCATAAATTCTATGATTTCATGGTCGCGCAGAACGCGATTGATTTTCTTGGGCGGGCTGATCCGAACCGGCGACATTTGATCCAATTGGGGTTCAAGCACCCGCATTTTAACCTATCAACACCCGATCGATTTTATCAGGCCTCTGACGTCGAGGCGATCAAGTGGCCCGACATTGCCGATGCGCAGGATTACGATGGCCCTCAGCAATGTTTTGCGGTTTATGAGGCCGCCTATATTGCGAATGGGCAGTGGACGCCGGAAAAGGCTGGGGATGCGGCGTGGCGTCAGGTGGTTCGGGCCTATTTTGCCGCCGTTAGCCATGTGGATCACGAAATTGGCCGGTTTATGGACGCCTTAAATGCCTCGCCACTTGCGGATAAAACCACCGTGATATTGCTGTCGGACAATGGATTTAATTTGGGGAATCATGACAGTTTCCACAAAATGAGCCAATGGGACAGTGCCTCGCATGTGCCGCTGGGCATGTGGTCGGCGCGCATGAAAGGTAAAGTTGCCGATGTGGATTTGCCGGTCTCGCTGCACAATTTACCCAAGACCATTATGGATCTGGCGGGCATTACACCCCGACCACAATGGACCTCAGGCCAGAGCCTTTTGCCGCTGATTGACCCTGCATTTGGCACCTTTGATCGAAGTAAATCACCGCTGACCTGTGTGTTTGGGACCCTGTCTGTGCGCCCCTCGGTTTCGGGGTATGAGCATCTTCGTTACATGCGTTATCCCAACGGTGAAGAGCATGTTTACGACGTGG
>JPUR01000274.1 GCA_001321835.1 Marinosulfonomonas sp. PRT-SC04 | reverse complement strand
GTCCACATCGCATGAAAATGATGCACCGGGCCGTGGCCCTGACCAATGTGCAGGCTGTCAGCGGCAGCGATGGCTTTTTGCAGATAGGCATGGGCGGCTTTGACTGCCTCCGGCAGGGTCTGGCCGCTGGCCAAATTGGCAGCAATGGCGGCGGAATAGGTGCAACCGGTGCCCTGGGTATTGCGGGTGTTGATTCGGGGTGCCGACAGCGAGAGCGTCGGCGCATTGGCGGTGATTAACAGATCGGTGCAGATGGTGCCTTCTGCATGGCCCCCCTTCATCAGCACCGCTTTGGCACCCAGATCCAACAACGCACGCCCCTGATCCTCAAACCCAATCAGATCGGTTGCCTCAGAAACGCCAAGCAAGCGCGCGGCTTCGGGTAAATTGGGCGGCAGCAGATCAACTCGGGGCAAAAGTTGGGTGATCAAGGCGTCAATCGCCGCATCTTGCAACAGCGCATCACCGGATTTGGCGATCATAACGGGATCAAGCACCACCGCCCCATCATAGGATGCGAGGGCCGCCACCACCGCGCCGATGATCGCCGGTGAAAACAGCATGCCAATTTTGATCGCGTGGGGTTTTATATCGCTCAGAACCGCCTCGATCTGGGCGGTGATCAGGTCGGCCGGAAGCTCATGCACCGCGGTGACGCCAACCGTGTTCTGGGCGGTGATGACGGTGATGACGCTGGCACCATAAACCTGACACGCGCTAAAGGTTTTCAAATCGGCCTGAATGCCCGCACCGCCCCCACTGTCAGAGCCTGCGATTGTTAAAGCTTTGGGGTATCCTGCCATGTTTCGCCCTCTATAATTACGGGGCAAAGACGTCAGAAAAACTGGAAAAAGCGTGCGTATACACGTTGACCCGTTCCCTACGCCGGTATTGCCCGGATCAGGTTCGACGGG
>JPUR01000273.1 GCA_001321835.1 Marinosulfonomonas sp. PRT-SC04 | reverse complement strand
AGCCAGAACCTTGGATTCATATTCATGCGTACCGATGGTTTCGGAAACAACATTGATTTTCATGCCAGCCAGTGGCTTTGCGGCATTGATAAACCATTGCAGCTCGGCTTCTTGTTCGGCGCGAGTGAGCGTGGACAGCTCGCCGATTTCGCTGTCCAAAAATGCCTTGGCGGCATTCATATCGGCAAAGACCGGGGTTGAAAGCATGCCTAAGGCAAGCACCACGGCAGTCGTGGATTTAAGACGTAAGTTCATTAGATTTCCTCCCAATAAAGAACGTTTCTCGTAAATTACGGCCAGATGATTTTGCAGATCACCCCACCGCCTTTGGCCCAAATTACACCCAGCGAAAGACCGCTACGGCGTAAATCAGACAGACGATCAGCGCAAAAGGTTGTGATGCGCCAACCAAACCAAGCCAAGCCAGATTGATAAAGGCCGAGCCAAGAAGCGTGATGAACAAACGGTCACCCCGCGTGGTTTCAATGCGAAGCACACCGACACGCGGCGTCTCCGGAAATTTGATCGCAAGGACCGTAAAGGTAACCAGCGTACAGGCGATCACTATGAAAAATATCGCAGTTGGTAGTGTCCATGCCATCCAAGCCATTGAAAAATCCTCTTTCTGATTGGTTATACACGACCCATGGCAAAGCCCTTGGCGATGTAATTACGGACAAAATAAATCACCAGCGCGCCGGGGATGATGGTCAGCACACCGGCAGCCGCCAGAACGCCCCAATCAATGCCGGCGGCCCCTGCGGTGCGGGACATGGTAACGGCAATCGGTTTGGCATTAACGCTGGTCAAAGTGCGCGACAGCAACAGTTCAACCCAGCTGAACATAAAGGCAAAGAACGCGGCAACGCCGATACCACTGGCAATCAGCGGGCAGAAAATCTTGATGAAGAAACGCGGGAACGAATAGCCATCAATATAAGCGGTTTCGTCGATCTCCTTTGGCACGCCGCGCATGAAGCCTTCTAGGATCCACACAGCCAACGGCACGTTGAACAAACAATGCGCCAAAGCCACCGCGATATGCGTGTCGAATAAGCCGACCGAGCTGTACAATTGAAAGAACGGCAGCGCAAAAACCGCAGGCGGCGCCATCCGATTGGTCAGCAACCAAAAGAACAGATGTTTGTCTCCCATGAACGAATAACGGCTGAACGCATAGGCCGCAGGCAGGGCCACCGCCAGACTGATGACCACATTCAGCGCCACATAAATCAGCGAATTAACATAGCCCATGTACCAACTGAAATCGGTCAGAATGGTTGCATAATTGGCAAAGGTCAGATCACGCGGCCACAGCGAGAAAACGTTCAATATCTCGTTGTTGGTTTTCAGGCTCATGTTGATCAGCCAGTAAATCGGCAACAACAAAAAGGTCAGATACAGCACCATCACGATGACACTGCCTTTGATCTTGGGCAGCGAGAAACCGCGCGCTGCTGTTTGGTTCAGGGTTGAATCAGACATTACACGCCATTCCTTTTGTCGAGGTTTGTCATCACGGTGAAAAACACCCATGAGATCAGCAAGATCACCAGATAATACATCAGCGAGAAGGCAGCCGCCGGGCCAAGGTCAAACTGCCCAAGCGCCATTTTCACCAGATCAATCGACAAGAACGTAGTCGAATTTCCAGGGCCACCACCGGTTAACACAAACGGCTCGGTGTAGATCATAAAGC
>JPUR01000272.1 GCA_001321835.1 Marinosulfonomonas sp. PRT-SC04 | reverse complement strand
GGCACGATGGTGTTGCCGATGGATTTTGACATCTTGATGCCCTTGGCATCCAGCGTAAAGCCGTGCGTCAGAACCCCGCGATACGGCGCGCGGCCATTGGTGCCACAGCTTTGCAACAGGCTTGAATGGAACCAACCACGATGCTGATCGGTGCCTTCAAGATACAAATCAGCGATGCCGTTCTCAGCGCCATCCTCGCGATCCCGCAGAATAAACGCATGGGTCGATCCACTGTCGAACCACACATCCAAAATGTCGGTGACCATCTCCCAGCTACCGGCATCGGCAACACCTTCAAGGAAGCGCTCGTGCGCCCCATCAGCGAACCACGCATCAGCCCCCTCTTCACGGAAAACCTTAACAATACGCGCATTCACCGCCGGATCGCGCAGGATTTCGACTTGCCCATCGCCAGCATCCTTGATGAAACAACACAGCGGCACACCCCAAGCACGCTGCCGGCTCATCACCCAGTCAGGACGGTTTTCGATCATCGAATACAGGCGATTTCGGCCAGTTTTCGGTGTCCATTTCACCTTGTCAATTTCGGTCAGTGCACGTTCACGGATGGTCTTGCCGTTCTGATCCATGCCGTCCTTCAGCTCTTTGTCGATCTCGACAAACCACTGCGGTGTATTGCGGAAAATGATCGGTGCTTTGGAGCGCCACGAATGCGGATAGCTGTGCTTGACCCGACCGCGCGCAATCAGCGCACCGGCCTCGACCAACTTGGCAATCACCGTCGTGTTGGCCTTGCCCTCTTTGCCCTTACGGTCGAACACCCGTAGGCCCGCAAAGAACGGCACGAAGGTTTCAAAGGCTGAATCTTCATCAATATTGTGGGTCATCCGGTCGGTCCAACCGCGTTTCACAAAGCACTCATAATCGTCAGCGCCGTGCGATGGGGCGGTGTGCACAAAGCCAGTGCCCGCGTCATCGGTAACGTGATCGCCGTCGATCATCGACACCTCGTAGCCCCAAAAATCGTCCATCTCAGCCAGCGGGTGTTTGCAGATCAGTGGGGCCAACTCATCGGCCGTCACATCACGCAAACGGTTGAATTTGGTAACGCGGGATTTGGTCAGCGCGTCCTCGGCCAAAGCATCGCCCAATACGAAACGATCACCTTTGGCGGTCCAGCTTTCCTCTTCGGTGGTCTCGACCTCATAGAGGCCATAGGAAATTTTCGGGTTGTACGCGACGGCCTTGTTTGACGGGATCGTCCAAGGTGTCGTGGTCCAGATCACCACACTTGCATTCGCCAGATCGCCGGTCGCATTTGCAAACGGGAACTTCACCCAAATGGTGTGGCTCTGATGATCGTGGTACTCAATCTCGGCCTCGGCCAGTGCGGTTTTTTCAACCGGCGACCACATCACAGGTTTGGATCCGCGATAAAGTGATCCGTTCATTACGAACTTCATAAACTCCTCGGCGATCACCGCTTCGGATGAAAAATCCATAGTTTTATAGGGATTGGCCCAATTGCCTGTCAGCCCCAGACGCTGAAATTCCTCGCGTTGGGTGTTGACCCAACCCTCGGCGAACTTGCGACATTCGCCGCGCAGCTCATTAACAGGCACATCGTCTTTGTTCTTGCCCTTGGCGCAGTATTGCTCCTCAATCTTCCACTCAATCGGCAGCCCGTGACAATCCCAACCCGGAATATAACGCGCATCGCGACCCATCATTTGTTGGCTGCGCACCACCATATCCTTGAGGATTTTGTTCAGCGCATGACCGATGTGCAGATGGCCATTCGCATAGGGAGGACCATCGTGTAGGATAAAAGGCTCGCGCCCTTTAGAGGTTTCACGCAAGCGATCATAGATGCCGATTTCGGCCCAACGCTCCAGCCAAAGCGGCTCGCGTTTGGGCAGGCCCGCGCGCATCGGAAAGTCAGTTTTCGGCAGGTTCAGGGTGGATTTATAATCGGGGGTGTCGGGGGTATCAGCGCACATAGGTGGCATCCTTGGAATGGGGAATTCGAATGGGTTCAGGGCGGCGCGACCACGTCATGCGCCTTTTCCCGACGGCTCTTTAACTCAGAGCGCCGGGCACCTAATTCGTATGAGGGTCGCAAATATGCTGTTCATAACAGGCGTTATAGGTGCCGATTTGCAAATGGTCCAGAGCCCAGAGAGGGCCGCTATAACCGCTGCCGCATCGGCGCCGCAGATCCTCACCAAGGTCGGATCCGGTTTCTGCGACACGCTGTCCCTTTCGCAACCTAACATATGGGCTTATCAATGTGCCAGATCCAACCAAAAGGCCCAGCCAAATGACCAATATGCCCCCACGTTTTCCAATCACGGCTGAACAGATTGATACGGTGATGCGCAAGTTTTACACTAAGGTGCGCCTTGATCCGGTTTTGGGGCCGATTTTCAATGGTCACATTGGTGACTGGCCCGAACACGAGGCCAAAATCGCCGGTTTCTGGCGCAGCGCGATCCTGATGGAAGGCAGCTATAACGGCAATCCAGTGCGCGCCCACATCCAGGCAGGCG
>JPUR01000271.1 GCA_001321835.1 Marinosulfonomonas sp. PRT-SC04 | reverse complement strand
ACCTAAATGTGACACAACCCGCCGTTACGGCACGCATTAAAAACTTAGAACACACTATTTCCGCAAAACTATTTGAACGAACTTCCGGCGGGCTAAAGCTTACAAAACGTGGTGAGTTGTTGGTGACCTACGCAGAACGGTTCGAGCACCTGGCTGACTTGGTCGGAAAGTATGTGATTGACCCGTCCGGTATTGAGGGGCGTCTACGATTGGGGGTTTCTGAAACAATCGCGCAATGCTGGTTGCCCGAGTTAATTTCCGAACTTCATCTGCAGTTCCCAAAACTAGAGGTGGATATCAATGTCGATATTTCAGTCAACTTGCGTAGTGGGCTTTTAAACCGTGAACTTGATCTGGCCATCCTTCTCGGACCAATATCCGAATATTCCGTAGACAATATTGAACTGCCAGGATTTGACTTGGCTTGGTATATTGCCGCCGATGAAGATGTGTCAGACACATCCACCCCACCTTATACAACCAAGCCTGTAATCACCTACGCTCGCAATACTAGGCCACACCGCGAATTAAAAACGGCCCTTTTTGATCGAGTGGGAACCGATGTCACCCTTTTCCCATCTTCATCGTTATCCGCTGCTTTTCGGCTTGTCGAAGCTGGTCTCGGCGTTGCGGCCTTGCCAAAAATTCTTGGCAAGGATTTTGTAGCTTCAGGTACTTTGAAAGAATTTCATCCCGGCTGGATACCAAGCCCATTATTTTTCACCGCATCCTATCTTGGCGAACCTAAAAGCCATCTAACTGAAACCGCTGCAAAAATTGCGCAATCCGTAGCAAATCAATATTTGGATATAAATAATATTGATCACTAAGTGAAAAATATTACGATTTGCTTTTATATCATTGATCGTGGAACCTAACCTAGACAATAAAGGAAGCTCTAGGTGCCCGATCTGTATAAAACCCTCCAAACTGCCAGTGCCAGCACTGTGCGCTCTGCCATTCGTAGAGGTGATTACAAGTCGCATACGGCTGGCTTACGTCCTGGGTTTCTTCAGACAAATATCGCGATATTGCCTGAAGCCTACGCTTTGGACTTCATGAGGTATTGCCAGCGTAATTCAAAGCCGTGCCCCATAACCGGAATTTCTGATACCGGCAATCCAAGCATGTTCACCCTTGGGCATGATATCGACATACGAACAGACGTCCCGGCCTATAACATTTACCGATACGGGAAACTGGATCAAACAGTCGACAATATTCAAGACTTTTGGACGAATGATTTAGTCGCGTTTGCACTCGGGTGCTCTTTCACATTTGAGCATGCGCTTCAGGCGGCCGGAATTCCACAATGGCACATCGACAATAATAAGACGGTGCCAATGTTCCGTTCCAATATTGAGACACTACCATCTGGGCCCTTCAAAGGCCCGATGGTTGTAAGTATGCGGGCAATTCAAAAAGACCACATCAAGCTGGTCAACGACATTTGCCGCAAATTTCCGCTTGCTCATGGCACACCCGTTCATTGGGGTGATCCAGCGGAAATTGGCATTGAAGATGTTAACCTCCCTGATTGGGGCGACACAGTACCGATTAAAGAGGGGCAAGTGCCTGTCTTCTGGGCCTGTGGGGTAACACCGCAAGTGTCTATCGAGCAGGCCAGATTGCCCATCTGTATAACACACAAACCTGGGCACATGCTGATCACGGATGTCGCAGATGATGCAGAAACCTCAGTGATCCAACAAGTTTACCAACCAACTAGGAGAATGTAATATGAAAAAGACAATCGCACTCTTTGCAACAACTGCAATGCTGGCAGTCCCAGCAATGGCGGAAGACCTGGCCGTTGTAGGAAGCTGGTCCGGCCTACCGCTTCACAAGCAATTTGAGGCCCCCTTTTGGACGGAAACTCTTCCAAATGCTTCGGGTGGAGAAATAAATGTCTCTCTGACAACACACAACCAAATGAACCTTGGGGTGGGCGATGTGTTTCGTCTGCTTGGGGACGGTGTATTTGATATTGGCATGACCGTTGGCGATTATGCTGTTGCGGACGCTCCTGAGCTGGAAGGCCTCGACGTTCCGCTTCTGGCACTTACTGCAGATGAAGCCAAGGCGATGGTGGATGCTGCCCGTCCGATGGTTAGCGACATTTTCCGTGATCGCTTCAATTCACATGTTTTGGCAATTGCGCCTTACCCACCACAAATTGTTTTCTGTAACCATGAAGTTGCAAACTTGGGCGATCTCGAAGGTTTGAAAATCCGTGCCTCAGGCCGCATGACAGCCAAATTCCTAGAAGCCTTAGGTGCTGAAGGGGTGAATGTCAGTTTTGCCGAAGTTCCTGGTGCACTGCAAAAAGGTGTTGTCGATTGTGCCGTAACCGGTTCAGGCTCTGGCTACAGCGCGGGTTGGTGGGAAGTTTCAACACACCTGGTGGCAATCCCGCTCGGCGGTTGGGATCCTGTCGTAACAGCAATCAATCTTGATAAATGGAACAGCCTTAGTGCTGAAAATCAGGAGCTGATTCAGACGCAGGTTACTACCGAATTTGAAGCCCCTGCTTGGGCGAGCGCGCAATCCGCTTTGACCAACGATATTGCTTGCCTGACAGGAAACGGGGAATGCTCCAGTGGGGATGCTCGTTCGATGACTTTGGTTGAAGTTTCAGATGCAGATTTCGAAAACGCGCGGAATATTCTCGTCACTGAAGTATTGCCTGAATGGGGTGAGCGTGCTGGTAGCGAGTGGGTCAAACGTTGGAATGCGTCTGTTGGGGCTGTTGTTGGCGTCACTATAGCGACCGAATAACAAAAGTGTCTGGGAGGAGACCTCAATGGAACAGTCAATATTAGACGCAATGCGTTTCTTGAACAGATGGGTGGCAAAACTAATCGGAGTAGTTCTTTTGCTCTGCGCCGCCTTTGTGTTGCTCGATATTGTGCTCAGACGAATGGGGGCTTCTCTCGGAGGCACCGACGAAATCAGCGGTTATGTCATGGCAATCGTAACCTCTTGGGGCATGGGATTTGCCCTGCTGGAACTTAGCCATGTCAGGATTGATTTTCTGCGTAGTCGCGCAAATTCGTTCGGTCGCACGATGTTTGATCTTTTTTCAATGGTTATTCTGTCCAGCACTGTCACACTAATTGCGGTGCGGTGCTGGCCAGTGCTGGAACGCTCTTTAAAGAATGATTCCCACGCGAACACACCTTTGGAAACACCGCTTTGGATCGTACAACTGCCGTGGCTCCTAGGGTGGGTTTGGTTTGCCATCGTCGCATGGTTGACGCTGTTCGCAGCAATCCTGTTGGTTCTAAAAGGAGAATTTGGTAAATCCGAAGCCATCATTGGTGCTTTTGGCGAGGAAGCCGAATTCTTAAACGACGAAGGGAAAATCCAATGATTACCTATATTTCCGTTGGGTTACTTGCCCTTCTAAGTATGTCAATTCCGGTCGGAATCGTTCTGTTCCTACTTGGCTTTGGTATGGATGTTTTTTACAGCCCGTTTCCTTTAATAAAAGGCTTAGGAAATCTGGTGTGGTCAACATCAAACAACGCCACTTTGATTGCTATTCCGTTCTTCGTTCTCTTGGGTGAAATCCTTGTCCGAAGTGGCCTTGCAGAGCGCACTTACAAGGCGCTGGACCGTTGGGTTTCCTGGCTGCCCGGTGGACTTATCCACGCCAATATTGCTACAGCAACAATGTTTTCTGCAACCTCAGGCTCTTCGGTTGCAACGGCAGCAACCGTTGCAACGGTTGCAATGCCGCAGGCTGAAAAGCTGGGCTATGATCAGAAGTTGTTTTCTGGGGCAATTGCAGCGGGTGGCACTCTGGGGATCATGATCCCGCCTTCTATCAACTTGATTGTCTATGGGTTTTTGACACAGACATCCATTCCACGGCTTTTTCTAGCGGGGCTTTTACCGGGCATTTTACTGGCTCTTGGCTTCGTTTTGATCACCGTCATTATTTGTACAATCCGCCCACAACTTGGAGGCCCACGTCGAGTCTTTCCTTTCTCTGAAATGCTGAACGCCCTGGTGCAGCTTGTACCCATCATCATATTATTCTCAGTAATTATCGGGACAATTTACAAAGGTTGGGCCACCCCGACCGAAGCTGCAGCAGTCGGAGTAGCAGGTTCCATGGTGATCGCGGCCTTCTTTGGCGGAATTTCATGGGCAATGATTAGCGAAGCTGTTGTCGGAACCATCAAAATCACATCCATGATCATGCTGGTTGTCATCGGCGCTTCATTCCTAAACTTTACGCTTGCATCGGCGGGCTTAGGCACCGAGCTAAGTAATTTCTTGAGTGGCTTAGGCCTCTCACCGCTTGGATTAATGTTCGTTGTGGTCTGCATTTACATCGTGCTTGGCTTCTTCATTGAAACACTGTCTCTGATGGTTGTTACCATCCCGATCATCGTACCCTTGGTTGTTGCAGAAGGCTTTGACCCCATCTGGTTTGGTATCCTTATGATTGTCCTCATCGAGATGGCGCTTATCACACCTCCAGTGGGTTTGAATCTCTATGTAGTGCAGGGTGCCCGAAAGAGCGGTAAAATAAGTGACGTGATGCTTGGATCAATCCCTTTCGTTCTGGTCATGTTGCTGATGGTTGTCGCCTTGATCGCCTTCCCGCAAATAGCACTCTTCCTTCCGTCCGCACTACAATAGGTGCCGACCTAAAACCGAAGAGTTTTCCAATCTGTTTCTAACAAAATACCGGCGTTGTTTCCGGTAACCGAAGGAGTATTCTCATGTGGCAATTTTGGGTCGACCGTGGCGGCACCTTTACCGACATCGTAGCACGCAAACCGGACGGATCGTTGCGCTCACACAAGCTGCTGTCCGAAAACCCCGAACAGTACAAGGATGCCGCCGTACAGGGTATTCGTGAATTGCTCGGGCTGGCTCAGGATGAGCCCATCCCCGCAGGCGTGATTGATGCGGTAAAAATGGGAACGACTGTTGCCACCAACGCATTGCTGGAGCGTAAAGGCGATCGAACCCTGCTCCTGATCACAAAAGGCATGCGTGATCTGCTGCGCATCGGGTATCAAAACCGTCCCAAACTGTTTGATCTGAACATTGTGCTGCCCGAGTTGCTCTATGAGGAAGTGATCGAGGTCGAAGAGCGGTTGGACGGCGACGGCAACATCATAACTGCGCTAGATCTTCGCAGCTTACGTGACGCGTTATCTGATGCATACGGGCGCGGGTATCGATCTGTCGCCATTGCTTTGATGCATGGGTACAGGTTTCATGATCACGAAATAAAAATCGGTGAAATAGCTGAACAAATCGGGTTTTCTCAGGTTTCTCTTAGCCACAAAGTGAGCCCATTGATCAAACTGGTATCTCGGGGCGACACCACGGTGGTTGATGCCTATCTATCCCCCATTTTGCGCCGTTATGTAGCGCAAGTTTCCGATGCTTTGGGTGCAGCAAAGGGTGGCTGTAAATCGTTGATGTTCATGCAGTCAAATGGCGGCCTGACCGATGCAGCGTTGTTCCATGGGAAAGATGCCATCCTATCCGGCCCAGCTGGCGGCGTGGTCGGCATGGTGCGCACGGCATCGGCCATTGGCGCGGATAAGTTGATCGGCTTTGATATGGGCGGCACTTCGACCGATGTGTGTCATTACGCAGGTGAATTTGAGCGCAGCTTTGAAACCGAGGTCGCAGGGGTGCGAATGCGCGCACCGATGATGGACATTCATACTGTGGCGGCCGGAGGTGGTTCGATCTTATCCTATTCAAACGGGCGCATGCAAGTTGGGCCGGAGAGTGCCGGCGCCAACCCCGGACCTGCCAGCTATCACCGTGGCGGACCGTTGACAGTGACCGATTGTAATGTGCTCCTTGGCAAAGTGCAGCCCGATCATTTTCCGCATGTGTTTGGCCCAAATGGTGACGAGCCGCTAGATGTCGACACCGTGCGCACTAACTTCAAAGCCTTGGCACAGCAAATAGCTGATGAAACCAATGAACCGCTTCGCAGCTCTGAAGAACTGGCCGAAGGTTTCCTTCGGATTGCTGTTGAAAACATGGCCAATGCCATCAAAAAGATCAGCGTGCAGCGCGGTTACGATGTGACCAAATACACCATGAATTGTTTTGGTGGCGCTGGTGGCCAACACGCCTGTCAGGTGGCCGATGTGCTGGGCATGGAGCGCATCTTTATCCATCCTTTCGCGGGCGTTCTATCCGCCTTTGGCATGGGCTTAGCAGACGTTCGGTCAATGCGGGAATACCAGTTTTCCGAAAATATCGAGCAGGCTGAAAGTGCCGCAAAAATCTTGGATGATTTGAGCGAAGAAACCCGGTCAGAAGTTTTGGGCCAAGGCATTCAGGTCGACGCTATCACCCTTGTGCATACAGCCCATATTCGCACGGATGGCTCGCATCAAACACTTGAAGTGCCATTTGGCAGCGTTAAGAAAATGCGTCAGGGTTTCCATGATGTGCACAAACAACGTTTTGGGTTCGTGCCAGAATATGACCAGCTGATCATTGATCTTTTATCCTGCGAGGCGATCGGTGCGACAGGCGAAGACGTCAACCTATCTGACGCGGCAGGCATTGCAGGCGCCAAACAGGGTAAGGGTATTTCTGTTCAAATGTTTTCTGGCGGCGCGTGGCGCGATGTGCCTTTGGTTGATCGCACGACAATGACCCACGGACAAAAGGTCACCGGCCCTGCAATTATCGCGGAACCGACCGGCACTAATGTGATTGATGCAGGCTGGCAGGCTGAAGTGGTCAAAGGCGGTAACCTAATATTGGAGCGCATCGTTGCGCTAAGGCGCGATGAAGCCATCGGAACATCTGTTGATCCAGTGATGTTGGAGGTGTTCAACAATCTGTTCATGTCCATTGCCGAGCAGATGGGCGCGACACTGCAAAACACCGCCTATTCGGTAAACATCAAGGAGCGCCTGGATTTCTCCTGCGCCATTTTTGATGCCAGCGGGGATTTGGTTGCCAACGCGCCTCATGTTCCAGTGCATCTAGGCAGCATGAGCGAAAGCGTTCGGAAAATATTGACGGAAAATGCCGAGAACATCCACCCCGGTGATGTATTTATGATGAACAACCCCTTTAACGGCGGCACACATTTACCCGATATCACGGTCATCACGCCGGTGTTCGAGGGTAATAAAATCGCCTTCGTCGTCGCCTCGCGCGGGCACCATGCAGACATCGGCGGCAAAACCCCTGGGTGAGCCCCACCCGACAGCCGCC
>JPUR01000270.1 GCA_001321835.1 Marinosulfonomonas sp. PRT-SC04 | reverse complement strand
GGGTATTTTCCTGACCCCAATGTTGGAGGGTTTAGGCCCCGAAATCATCGACGGGCTGGCGGTGGATGTGACCTTTCCAAAACGATTGGGCAACCCCCGCGAATTTGCATCACTGGCAAGGTTTATCGTTGAAAATGGTTATCTAAACGGTGAAGTGATCCGGATTGATGGGGCTTTAAGGATGCGCTAGGCAACATCGACTATTTGCTGGAGGATTT
>JPUR01000269.1 GCA_001321835.1 Marinosulfonomonas sp. PRT-SC04 | reverse complement strand
TTATTGCGCTGATGATTGGCTATTCGGCGTTCATTGCCGAGGTGTTTCGGGCGGGCATTTTGTCGGTTGACGAGGGGCAAGTCGAGGCGGCCAAGGCGCTGGGATTGGGCGGCTGGCACCGGTTTCGGTTCATTGTATTTCCGCAGGCGCTTCGCACCATTATGCCACCGCTTGGCAATGATTTTATTGCGATGGTGAAGGATTCATCGCTGGTTTCGGTGCTGGGGGTTTTGGACATTGCGCAATTGGGCAAGGTCACGGCGGCTGGAAATTTTCGCTACTTTGAAACCTATAATGTGGTGGCGTTATTGTATTTGCTGATGACGGTTTCATTGTCGTTGATGTTGCGCAAACTTGAACGCTGGATGCGCGTAAAATACCCCTAAGTGCTGGACCTCATTGCGGACTGCGCCTAGCGTGACCGTTAAAGGAGACCGCCATGAATAATCCGCTTTTGTCCCATTGGGATACCCCGTTTCAAATCGCCCCATTTGCGCAAATTTCCGATGAGGATTTTGCACCGGCTTTTGATATTTCAATCAAAGAGGCACGTCAGAATATTGCGGCGATTGCCGCTGATGTCGATGCGCCGAATTTTGAAAATACGATTGAAGCATTGGAGCAGGCAGAGGCGGCGGTTGAGCGGGTGCTCTCGGTTTTCTATAATTTGGCTGGAGCCGATAGCACGCCAAAGCGCGAAGAATTGCAGCTCCATTCATTTCAGTATCAGCTAGACACCTTCACACATCCTTTTTGGGCCCTACATCATCCCCGGCACCACCTGATCCGGTGGCCGGTGGCCATCGGCAAACGTCTTGATGTTGATGATCACTTTCTCGCCCATTTCAGCGCGACCCTCTTCCGTGGCCGAGCCCATATGCGGCAACAGCACCACGTTTTTCAACGCCCGTAAACGCGGGTTAATCTCGGTGCCATGCTCAAACACATCCAACCCCGCACCCGAAATTTCATCTGCCCGCAGCATCCGCGTCAGCGCGTTTTCATCAATCACTTCACCCCGCGAGGTGTTCACAATAACCGCGTTCTTCTTCATCAGTTTCAAGCGCCGCGCGTTCATCAAATGAAACGTGCTGGGCGTATGCGGACAGTTGATCGAAATGATATCCATCCGCGCCACCATCTGATCCAGACTTTCCCAATAGGTCGCCTCCAGATCGGCCTCAATGTCGGCATGCAGCCGTTTGCGATTGTGGTAATGCACTTGCATCCCAAACGCCGCCGCACGCCGCGCCACCGCTTGACCGATCCGGCCCATACCCAGAATGCCCAACCGTCGACCACCTAACCTGCCGCCCAGCAATGCGGTCGGCGACCAGCCGCCCCAATCGCCAGATTGCATCAACGCCAGCCCCTCGGGAATCCGCCGCGTCACTGCCAAAATCAGCGCCAAAGTCATGTCGGCGGTGTCCTCGGTTGCCACCCCAGGCGTGTTGGAAACCAGCACCCCGCGCTGACGGGCCGTCTGCACATCAATGTGGTCAACGCCGGCGCCATAGTTGGCGATCAACCGCAGCTGATCACCCGCTTGCGTCAGCATTTTAGCATCAACCGTATCGGACAAAGTCGGAACCAGAACATCAGCGCGTTTCATCGCATCAACGATCTCGTCGCGCGTCATCGGTACGTCGGTCTCGCGCAATTCAACATCGAACAATTCCTTCATCCGCATCTCGACGGCCTCGGGCAACCGTCGCGTCACAACAACACTCAAACGTTCTTCTGGCATATTTCTCTCCCCATCTTTCCTTGGCTTTGCTTTGCCCTTAAAGTGACCGAACAAGAGCCGAGGCACAAGAACCTCGTTGCCGTTGAGCCAAAAAAGGTAACAAGTCATGTTGGGCAGAGCAGCCATTGCATTGATATTCGCAACTTTGTTTGCTGGTGCGTCCTATGGACAGGACCGCGCGCAAAATCACGACCAAATTCGTGGCCCCGTGACCAACCTACCGATGCCACGTTTCGTGTCGCTAAAAGCCGCCGAAGGCAACGTGCGTCGCGGCCCCAGCCTGACCCACCGGATCGATTGGGTGTTCATGCGCCGCGACATGCCACTGGAAATCACCGCCGAATACGGCCATTGGCGTCGCGTGCAAGACCGCGACGGCCAAGGCGGCTGGATGCATTATTCACTGCTATCAGGGGTGCGCACCGTGATCGTTGAACGCGACATGCTGACCCTGTTTTCCAAACCCGATGCGACCACCAGAGAGAACGCGCATCTGGAAATGGGCGTGATCGCACGGCTCGGGAAATGCGGGCGGGACTGGTGCCGCCTGACGGCCGATGGCCAGCGCGGTTGGGCCCGAAAGGATACTCTCTGGGGCGTGCGCCCTGACGAGATCCGCGAATGAAGCTGCCAACAACGGCCACCTTAAATGCGCGGCTAAACCTGTCCGCAGGGGTTGCGTCAGTTGGCGTTGCGATCATTCTGGTGGCCCTTAAACTCTGGGCCTTTAGCGAAACCCAAGCGCTTTCAATCGCCGCCAGCCTGACCGACAGCGCGCTCGATTTCATCGTCTCGCTCGGGGCATTGGCGGCGATCTATTACGCCGCACGCCCTGCGGATGAGGACCACGCTTTTGGCCACACCTCGGCCGAAGATCTGGCCGCCCTTGCACAATCGGTGTTTATCCTGATCTCAGGCGGCGTCATCGCATGGGCCGCGATCCGGCGGTTGTTGTCCGACACGCCCGTCACCTTAATGGCCGAGGGGCGCGGCATGTTGGTGATGGCCATTTCCATCGCTTTGACGCTGGCGCTGATCCTGTGGCAACGCTATGTCGCCCGAAAAACCGGCAGCCGTGTTGTGGCCGCCGACTCACTGCATTATCTGGGCGATTTGCTGCCCGCCGCTGGCGCGTTATTGTCGCTCTGGGCCTCGTCCCAATTCGATCTCACCTATATCGACAGCGTTGTGGCGCTCGGCGCGGCCGCCCTGTTGGCCATCGGCGCGCTGCGCATTGGCAAAGGCGCGTGGGATGCCTTGATGGATCGCTCCGCCAGCCCTGCATTTATTGCCAAAATTGAGGCGATCACCCGCGAACATCCCGGCGTGCATGGCTTTCACGACCTGCGCACGCGGCAATCCGGCTCGACGATTTTCGTCAACCTACATGTGGAGCTGGACGGCACTCAAACCCTGAATGCCGCGCATGCCATCAGCGCCGATCTAAAGCACGCGATCCGGCAGACTTACCCGCAATGTGATGTCATCATCCACCAAGATCCGGTGCGCGACTAGCTCAACCCGCGCCCCTTTAACAACGCCTGAACCCCCGGCATCCGACCGCGAAATGCCATGTATAATTCTTCGGGATCTTTGCTGCCACCCGCCGACAGAATATGGGTCTCCAACCGCGTGGCCATCTCAGGATCGAACGCACCACCCGCCGCCGCCTCAAAGGCCGCTAACGCATCGGCATCCATCACCTCGCTCCACATATAACTGTAGTAGGCGCTGGAATAGCCATCGCCGGAAAACACATGCGCAAATTGCGGCGTGGCGTGGCGCATTCTGATCGCATGCGGCATGCCCAAACCTGCCAAAATCTCGGCCTGCTTGGCCATCGGATCACTGGGGGCAGCCCCACTGTGAAACTCCAAATCAACCAGCGCGGAAGCGACATATTCAACCGTCGAAAACCCCATATCATAGGTGCCCGCCGCCAACAGCCGCTTCAACATATCAGCGGGCATCGGTTGGCCAGTTTCGGCATGAGTGGCAAATTTCTGCAACACCTCAGGCACCTCTAACCAATGCTCAAACAACTGGCTCGGCAATTCGACAAAATCCCGCGAAACCGAGGTGCCAGAGATCGATTCATAGGTCACATCCGACAGCATCTGGTGCAGCGCATGGCCAAACTCATGGAACAAAGTGCGCGCATCATCAAACGACAACAGCGCGGGATCTCCCTTGGCAAAATTACAAACATTCACCACGATCGGGCGCACATCACCACCCAGTTTTTTCTGGCTGCGCATCGCCGAACACCACGCGCCAGACCGCTTGGATCCCCGCGCGAAATAATCACCGATGAACACCGCCACATGCGCGCCGTTCCGCGTCACCTCCCAGGCCCGCGCATCAGGGTGGTACAGCGCCATATCAAGCGGCGCAAATTCCAACCCAAACAACCGCGTCGCACAGTCAAACGCCGCTTCAATCATCCTGTCCAATTGCAGGTAAGGCTTCAACTCCGCCTCATCCAAATCATGCTCAATCAGACGACGTTTGTCGGAATAATAGCGCCAATCCCACGCCTCCAATTCACCATTCACACCATCCTCATGCATCATTTTGGCAAGGATTTCAGCATCCGCATTGGCCGCGGCTTTCGCAGGCTCCCAGACCTGCATCAACAAGCTACGTACCGCATCTGGCGTTTTGGCCATCTCGGTTTCCAGCTTGAAACTGGCAAAATCATCATAACCCAACACCGTGGCCCGTTCCTGCCGCAAAGCCAAGGTTTCAGCCGCAATTGCACGATTGTCAGTCTCACCACCATTGGCCCCGCGCGCCACAAACGCCCCGTACGCTTGCTCGCGCAAATCGCGCCGTGCCGAGAACTGCAAAAACGGCGTGATCAACGACCGTGATAGGGTCACAACATGCCCCTTCACACCCTTTTCCTGCGCCGCAGATTTGGCCGCATCCAGCACGAAATCCGGCAACCCCTCCAAATCATCCGCGCCCAATTCCATGAACCACGCGCGTTCATCCGC
>JPUR01000268.1 GCA_001321835.1 Marinosulfonomonas sp. PRT-SC04 | reverse complement strand
AATTATGGCCGTTGCAGAGCTTGAGCACAAAGCAAGAGAGGCAATAGGATCATGAATGCACATGTTAAGCCAAACCCTACGAGGCGCATATTATCTCCAGCTCGCGTTGCGATGTATGTGATGGCTTTAGAACAAAAGCTGGGACGCCAGATTGATCGAGCGACAATCCTGCCGAATGGTGGAATAGAGGTCAAAATCTCTGGCGACGAACTGCCAACAAATCCCGCTGATTTAGTGGATATGAGCGAGTGAAGGGTCGGGACCTGCCATCTTACGTGCATCGTCGAAAACGCGATGGCAAACTGCTGTTCCGAAAGAGGTATGGGGCAAAGATCACCGAAATTACGATGCAAACGCAGTTTCCAGCGAGTGCGCCTATCCCGTTTGCGCTGCATCAGGAGCGTGAGCGCTTGCTCAACGCCCCAGCTCCGGTTGTGCATGGCAGCACTTTTTCGCATGTGATTGATCGTTATGAACGGTCTCCTGAATTCGTGCGCCTTGCGCCCCGCACCAAAGCTGACTACCGAAAGCATCTCAGCTTTTTAGATGAAAAGATCGGCCATCTTGAGCCGAAGAGCATCGAGCGGTTTCATGTCATTCAATGGCGCGATACATGGGCCAAGAAAAGCCCGCACACGGCGAACTATCGGCTGCGGATTTTAAAAATCGTCATGGAACGCGCAATCGATTTTGGCTTGTTGCCAACCGGTGGCAACCGAGCGAAGGGGGTTTCTGAGGTCAAATATGAAAAACGAGAAAGATTGCCATGGCCTGACGAACTGATAGGTGCGGCCCGCGAAGCTGCCGATCAACGAACCAGGCTACTTTTCGAACTCCTTCTTGGGACTGGGCAGAGAATCGGCGACGTCCTTAAGATGAAATGGTCTGATTACGATGGGGAGGCAATCAGTGTCCGTCAGGCTAAAACCAAAACAAATCTCTGGATACCTGCGCCACAGATGCTACTCCAAGCACTAGCCAATGCGCCCAGACGATCAGTATTCATCCTGACCAACCATGCGGGAACCGGCCCTTGGTCTTATCGTGGGGCGGCCGACGGCATGATGACGCTCCGCCGAAAGATTGGGGCCGAGGCCTATGACATCCACGCGTTGCGCTATACGGCCACGGCGGAGTTGGCGCGCGCAGGGCTCGAGGATGATCTCATTATGGCAATCACCGGGCATAAAACACATAAAATGGTACAGCTATATGCTGGAGCAGCACGTCAAAAGGCTCGAGCCCGAGTCGCAAATGCGGCCCGCGAACAGAACAAGGACAGAACATGAATGTGCGGTAGGCCGTGCGGCAGACCTTTTTCAAGGGGATTTACTGCGGGGCAAGCCATTGAAAAGGCTTGGAGGCGAGTATGAGAGTCGAACTCATCTACACGGATTTGCAATCCGCTGCGTAACCGCTCCGCCAACTCGCCGAAGCCAAGGGTCATGTACCCCATGCCATTTCGTCGCGCAAGTGGGATTGTTGATATGTGCGTGTTGCTGTGGCTGCGGTTCTGTGGCAAAACCGTTTTAGCCGAACTAAACGAATGGGTTTACGCGATGAACGATTATTCCACACGCCGCACAATGATGGTCGATACACAGATCCGCCCGCAGGATGTGACCAAATTCCCAGTGATTCAGGCGATGTTGGAAGTGCCGCGTGAATCCTATGTGCCGGACAGCAAACGCGAAGCCGCCTATATCAGCGAAAATCTGGCGCTGGGCGAAAACCGTGTGATGTTGGAGCCACGTACATTTGGCAAACTTTTGGACGGGCTGGATATTGATCAGGACGAGGTGGTTCTGGATATCGGGTGTGGGCTGGGCTACTCAACCGCGGTGATCGCGCGGTTGGCCGAGGCGGTTGTGGCGGTTGAGGAAGACGCCGACATGGCCAAAGAAGCTCAAGAAATCCTGTCAGGCAATGGCGTTGATAATGCCGCGGTCATTGAGGCTGTGATCGCCGAGGGGGCTGCTAAGCACGGCCCTTATGATGTGATCATTTTGCAGGGGGCCGTTGAACATGTGCCCGCCGCAATTCTGGATCAGCTGAAAGAAGGCGGCCGAATTGGCTGTCTGTTTGCTGAACAGGCGCTTGGTGTGGCGCGGATCGGGTATAAAATTGACGGTAAGGTGACGTGGCGGTTTGCGTTCAATGCAAGCGCGCCAGTTTTGAACGGGTTTGAAGCCCCGCAATTATTTTCCTTATAATATCTTCACCAATATCGGGTGAAATGCGATAAAATATTAGTAATATAAGAGGGTTTGACGTGGGCACTAGATTGAAACCGGTACTGATGGCGGCTGTTGCAGCCCTCACAATTGCAACTTCGGGTATGGCGTGGTCAGACACCCTGACCGATACACTGATCAAGGCTTACAAACATTCAGGCCTGCTGGAGCAAAATCGCGCCCTGTTGCGGGCGGCGGATGAGGATGTTGCCCAAGCGGTGGCGACACTGCGCCCTGTTGTGAGCTATTACGCAAATTCAACCTACTCAAGCACGATGGGGGCTGGCAGTGATCATCTGACCAGAAATTTCGGCTTGCAAGCCAGCTTGCTGCTGCTTGATGGTGGTGGCACGAAACTGGCGATTGACGGGGCCAAAGAAGCCGTACTGGCGACCCGAGAAGCGCTGATTAATGTCGAGCAATCGGTGCTTTTACGTGCGGTGACAGCCTACATGAACGTGCGCCGCGAAAACGAATTTGTGGCGTTGCGCCAGAACAATGTACGCCTGATTGCGGAACAATTGCGCGCCGCCAAAGACCGCTTTGAGGTTGGCGAAGTCACCCGCACCGACGTGGCACTGGCCGAATCGCGTCTGGCGCTGGCCCGTGCCAATCTGGCTGCGGCCAAAGGCAATCGGGATCGGGCGGGTGAAGAATACCGCGTTGCCGTCGGATCTTATCCCAAATCATTGCGGGCGGCTCCGAAAGCGCCGGCAACCGCTCGCTCACTCGAATCAGCGCGGGCGATTGCGTATACGACGCACCCGGCAATGAAGAAGGTGCAGCATGATATTGCCGCCGCCGAAATCGGTGTGCAGCGGGCGCGGGCCGGAATGAAGCCGCAGTTGTCTCTTACGGGGCGAGCCAACCAGAATAATTTCGGCGTCGATAGCGCCAGCCTCGGGCTTGAACTGAAAGGTGTGATCTATCAGGGCGGCAAGTTAAGCTCGCTGCACCGTCAGGCCATTGCACGGCGCGATGCGGTGCGGGCCGGTTTGCATATCATTCGCCATGATGTTGCGCAGGGGGTTGGCAATGCTTGGTCGAGGCTGGCCGTGTCGCGTGCCACATTGGTCGCCAGCAATCGCCAAATCCGTGCGGCCCGCGTTGCGTTTCGCGGCGTAAAGGAAGAGGCAACTCTGGGGGCACGTACCACGCTTGATGTGCTGAACGCCGAACAGGAGCTGCTGGACGCCGAAGCCAACCGGATTTCCTCAATCACCGATCAATATATCGCGACCTATACGGTGCTGTCCTCGATGGGGCTGTTGACGGTTGATCATCTGAAACTGGGCATCAGAACCTATGATCCGGCCGCGTATTATAACGCTGTGAGCGGCGCGCCAGCCGACAGCACACAGGGCAAAAGCCTAGACCGTGTGTTGCGGGCTTTGGGAAAACAATAGAATTGATCCTTTCTGTTGTGTGGCGCTAAGCTTGGCGTTATCGTTGAGGCGAGGCTATATCGGGAATCTCTATGTCTGAACCAGTATCCAATGTTGAAATCGAGGACGTGCTGTCGTCTATCCGGCGGCTTGTGTCCAATGATGTCGCGGCCACGCAAACCGCAGCGGTCACCGGCCCTGTTGTTGAAGCACCTACGGGCAAGCTGATTCTAACCGCGGATTTTCGGGTTTCGAAGCCAATCGAGACGCCGTCGGAAGCCGTTGATGCGGCTGATGTTGAGCCGGATACTGCCGATGAGCCAGCCCAGCCCGAAGCCGCTGAAGCTGCACCTATTGAGTTCCATCATAGTGAACAGCCTGCCGAAGAGCATGATGCTGAAGGCTGTGATGACGTCGAGGCCGAATTTAAGCCGAGCGTCGAGGCGGTAAACACCGAATTTTGGCATGACCCTAACGCTCTGCTTCGGGACGCGCCCTCTTTTGACGAGACCACATCCCCGCTTGAAGACACCATCGCCGAACTGGAGGCCACCATTGGCCAGCAAGACGGCGAGTGGGAGCCCGATGGCAGCGATTTTGAGGAAGATGCCGACGCTGAAGAAATGATGTCAGAGCCGGTTCAGGACTGGATCGACGGCTCTGCCAAAGATCTGGATGTTGAGGCCGCTGTTGAGGTTTCGGATGCCGCCGATGAAGACCCCGATCTGTTTGGGGACAGCGAATCGGTGATCGACGAAGAGACCCTTCGCGATATGGTCAGCGATATTGTGCGTCAAGAATTGCAGGGCGCGCTGGGCGAGCGGATCACCCGCTACGTGCGAAAGCTGGTACGCCGCGAGATCAACCGCGTGCTTGCCTCCCAAGACTTCGACTAACAAGACTTCCGGCCAAACAGCCCCGCCTTATTCCGGTGTGAAAATCCCGTTCAGGGCCTCAATTGCTGTGGTTACTCTGCCAATTCCAGCAACGCATCCAGATCAAGATGGCGCTCAAGATGATCGGCCAGCGCATCCATCGTTGCCTCGACCGTATCGTCATAACCCGCATTGCCAGCCGTGCCACCAAGCCCTGACAAATAACTGGCGCGAAACGCATCAGACGTGAACAGCCCGTGCATATAACAGCCCATCACGCGCCCATCGGCACTGGCCGCGCCATCAAGCCGATCACCCAGATCAAGCCATGCGCGGGCGCAATCAGGCCCCTCGGTGTTGCCGATGTGAATTTCATAACCGCGCACCGGATCACCGGTCGGCAGATAGATGGCCGTGGACGTTTCTAGCCGTTTTTGCGGTGACATAACCGTCACCACATCCAGCAGACCCAGCCCTTGATAACTGCCAGCCCGCCCCTCGATCCCGTCCGTATCAATGATCTGTTTGCCGAGCATTTGATAGCCACCGCACAGCCCCAACACATGGCCGCCGCGCCTTACATGGGCGGCAAGATCAATATCCCAGCCCTGTTCGCGAAAATAGGCCAGATCGGCGATGGTGGATTTGCTACCGGGGATCAAAATCAGATCAGCGTCGCCTGGTAACGGTCGGCCCGCTTCAATGATTTCAACACTGACATCGGGCTCTGCGGCCAGCGGGTCCAGATCATCGAAATTGGCGATCCGAGACAGGCGCGGCACTGCGATTTTGAAGTTACCGCCACGGGTGGAGGCGATGTCCATCACGTCTTCGGCGGGCAAACGCCACGCATCCGCAAACCACGGCAACACCCCGATGTTGGTCCAGCCAGTGCGGTTGATAATTTCGGTAACGCCATCGTCAAACAGGCTGACATCGCCGCGAAACTTGTTGACGATAAAGCCTTTGATGCGAGCGCGATCCGGTTCTGCTAAAACCACATGGGTGCCGACCAGTTGAGCAATCACCCCGCCACGATCAATGTCGCCGACCAGCACTACCGGCACATTTGCAGCCTCGGCAAAGCCCATATTGGCGATGTCGCCAGCCCGCAGGTTGATCTCGGCCGGGCTGCCGGCGCCCTCGATCAGCACCAAATCAACGCCGCGTGACAGCCGGTTAAAGCTTTCTAAAACCGCAGGCATTAAACTGGCTTTCATCGCGGTATAATCGCGGGCCTTCAAGGTGGCGACGCGTTGGCCGTGAACCACAACTTGTGCGCCGATATCGCTTTCGGGTTTCAGCAGGACCGGGTTCATATCGGTGGTCGGTTCGACCCCGGCGGCGCGGGCCTGCAAGGCTTGGGCGCGGCCAATTTCGCCACCATCACAGGTGACGGCAGCATTGTTGGACATGTTCTGTGGTTTGAACGGGCGCACAGTCAGGCCACGGCGCAAATAGGCGCGGGCAAGTCCCGCAACCAGTATCGATTTACCGACATTCGAGCCTGTGCCCTGTATCATAAGTGATTTTGTCATTGCCCTGTTATCCCGATGCTGAGGGCAAGATACAACCCAGTTTGCCTAGAAGCGCTGAGCAATCCAAGAAATAACGCGCCCAATGAAGGACGCGTTATTAAAATTCGATAGTGGCGTTGTTTAGGCGGCTTCTGCCTGTTGGCGACGCTCGGATTCCTCACGAGACAGCGCAACCGAGGTGCGCACACCTTTGTCGACAAATTCCATCAGGCCTTTGACAACCCGCTCATTGGGGTCGATGCCTGCGCAGGACAGAACTTCGCGGCCATCGCGAGAGCGCGCCCAGCGGGCTATTTGCTCAGGGCCATTGCCGTATTTTTTATCATCGGCAATTGCGTCATCGAGCGCTGCCAACACAACGGCAGCAAAAAGCTTGCGCGACCGGTTGCCTTGTTCGTGGTTGAATGCTGTGCCGTCAACAAAATCTCGCATCACTGTTCCTTTCGCACTTGTTCTTTTAGGCGTGGCGTTCTTTATGACCTATCGTGATCGATTCGGCTACCCTAGTTTTGCATGTCTGCCATGCGTCACGCGCATAGCTCTACCGCCCGAACCCTACATGTAGTTGTCTTGCCCCTATAGGACCATTAATATATAGGTACGTTCAGAATTCCTTCAACCTTTTGCACTGGTTTTGATATATGCCCAAAATTCACGGAAATGAAATTCGCCCCGGAAACGTGCTGGAGCATAACAACTCTCTTTGGGTGGCTGTAAAAGTCAGCCATGTGAAGCCCGGCAAGGGGGGCGCATTTGCACAGGTGGAAATGAAAAACCTGCGCAATGGCTCGAAGTTGAACGAGCGTTTTCGCGCTGCCGATAAGGTTGAGCAGGTGCGCTTGGAGCAGAAAGACCAGCAATTTCTTTATGAATCCAATGGGATGCTGGTTTTCATGGACATGGAAACCTACGAGCAAATTGAAATGCCCGTAGATATTCTGGGTGATCGTCGCCCGTTCCTGCAAGACGGTATGATGGCGGTGATCGAGTATCACGACGACGAAGCGCTGAGCGCAACCCTGCCGCAAAAAGTCACCTGCAAAGTGGTTGAAACCGAACCTGTGGTGAAGGGGCAGACCGCTGCCAAATCGTTCAAACCGGCGATTTTGGAGAACGGAATTAAGGTGATGGTGCCGCCCTTCATCGGTCAGGACGAGGATATTGTCGTCGATACGATCTCGATGGAATATTCCGAGCGCGCCTAGGATAAATTGTCGCCGTACTTTGATTAAAAGATTATGCAACATGACAGCCCTGTTTGCGGACGGGGCTGTCATGGTTTGTTAACCCGACATTTCTGGTCTTGAAGCGCAGGATTCTTTTTTGGATCGGTAGGGTGCTTGGGGCGGGCCTGTCTTCTGTGCATTCGCTTCTGCGAATAGCCGTTCAACGGGGGGTAGGGAGCGTTAAAGTTTAAGACATGGCGGGCACAGGTTTTTCAAAACAGCTTTTTCTTTGACGCATTGATGAATAGAAAGGACTGAAGGCCCAGTATTTTGGGCCGGTTGGGAATGGAATGATGGCAATGAAAGCGTTGATGACGGCAGGTTTTACGGTGGCAATTGATGGGCCCGCGGCTTCGGGCAAGGGCACGATCTCAAAGGCCGTGGCAGCGCATTTCGGCTTTGCGCATCTGGATACGGGTTTATTGTACCGGGCTGTTGGCTTGCGGGTTTTGAACGGGGTTGACCCGATTGAAGCGGCGCAAACCTTGCGGGCCGAGGATCTGGAGGCCGGTGATTTGCGCACGGCCCCGGTGGCCCAAGCCGCCAGCAAGGCCGCGGCGATTCCCGATGTGCGGGCCGCATTGGTCGATTTTCAGCGGGCATTCGCGATGCGAAGTGGTGGCGCTGTGCTGGATGGGCGCGACATTGGCACGGTGATTTGTGTCGAGGCGCAGGCCAAGCTGTTTGTCACGGCATCCGATTCGGTGCGGGCCGAGCGGCGCTATCTGGAATTGGCGGGCAAGGGCGAGGATGTCACCCGCGACGGGGTGCTGGCGGATTTGCAGGTGCGCGATGCGCGGGATCGCGAGCGCGATGCGGCACCTTTGGTGGCGGCGGCGGATGCGGTAGTTTTGGACACCAGCGAGATGTCGATTGAAGAGGCCGTGGCCAAGGCGGTGGCGGTGATTGAGGGGCAGATTGAAAATTCCACCTTGAATTGATCTTACTTAGCGCTAACGTTTGAGATACGTGAATTCTAATTGGAAATGATATGAAAAAAGTAATTGTACTAATCTCATCTATTGGCTTTCTCGCTGGTGTGATCCGGTTGGGCAAGATCCTGTAGTATCTGCATTTAATGGCGATAGCGTAAATATAATCCAGCCTATGTTTGCTGCATTCACCGATGAAGAATTGTTGGGAAAAGCCGCTAGTATTTGTCAGCGCGGGAATAAAAAGATTGCTGAACGTGTTTCAAGGCGCTCACTGCCTGACTATCAGGGAACAGAATATCTTTTCCTTTGTTTGAATAGATAGCATCTGGGGTAAGGATGTTGCCTTGCCCCTCAGGCCAGAATCCTCTATAGACGCGCCTGTCGATAAGGTGATTTAAGCCATATAATAATAAGACAAAACAGGGCTGGAGGTACTATCCGACCTTTTACGTTTTGTTTTAAAGGCTTAGCCGCTAAAATCGACCAAATGAAACGCAAAGACCGGCGGAGCCAACCGCACGGCCAGAAACAATACATAAGGAAAATGAGACCACATGGCTCAATTAACATCTATGGAAGACTTCGAAGCCCTTCTTGAAGAAAGCTTCGAACTTGACACGCCAAAAGAAGGCACAGTTGTCAAAGGCCGCGTTATCGCAATCGAAAGCGGTCAGGCCATCATCGACGTCGGCTACAAAATGGAAGGCCGCGTTGACATTAAAGAATTCGCAAATCCGGGTGAAGCTCCTGAAATCGCCGTTGGCGACGAAGTAGAAGTCTTCCTGCGGATGGTTGAAAACTCCAAAGGCGAGGCTGTGATCAGCCACGAAATGGCGCGTCGCGAGGCCGCTTGGGATCGTCTTGAAAAAGCATACGCCGATGAAGAGCGCGTTGAAGGCGCTATCTTTGGTCGCGTCAAAGGCGGCTTTACGGTTGATCTGGGCGGCGCTGTTGCGTTCCTGCCAGGCTCCCAAGTTGACGTGCGCCCTGTGCGTGACGCGGGCCCTCTGATGGGTCTGAAGCAGCCGTTCCAAATCCTGAAAATGGACCGTCGTCGTGGCAACATCGTTGTTTCTCGTCGTGCAATCCTTGAAGAATCTCGTGCTGAACAGCGCGCTGAAGTGATCGCCAAATTGGCTGAAGGTGACAGCATCGAGGGTGTGGTTAAGAACATCACCGAATACGGTGCCTTCGTTGATCTGGGCGGCGTTGACGGCTTGTTGCACGTCACTGACATGGCATGGCGCCGTGTGAACCACCCATCTGAAATCCTGGCAATTGGTGAAACAATCACCGTTCAGGTTATCAAAATCAACAAAGAGACCCACCGCATCAGCCTTGGCCTAAAACAGCTGCAGGACGATCCTTGGACTGTTGTTGAAGGCAAATTCCCGCTGAGATCTGTTCACACCGGTCGCGTTACCAACATCACCGATTACGGTGCCTTTGTTGAGCTGGAGCCAGGTGTTGAAGGCCTGGTTCACGTTTCCGAAATGTCGTGGACCAAGAAAAACATCCACCCAGGTAAAATCGTTTCTACGTCGCAAGAAGTCGAAGTTATGGTTCTGGAAATCGATCCGGTCAAACGTCGCGTATCTTTGGGTCTGAAACAGACCATGCGCAACCCATGGGAAGTGTTTGCAGAAACGCATCCTTCCGGCACCGAAGTTGAAGGCGAAGTTAAGAACATCACCGAATTCGGTCTGTTCATTGGCCTCGAAGGCGACATCGACGGCATGGTCCATCTGTCAGATCTGACATGGGAAGGCCGTGGCGAAGATGTGATTGGCGATTATCACAAGAACGATGTGGTCAAAGCTGTTGTCACCGAAGTTGACATCGAAAAAGAGCGTATCTCTCTGTCGATCAAGGCATTGGGCGGTGATCCGTTCGAAGGTGTGACTGATGGCGTGAAACGTGGCTCGATCATCACTGTTGAAGTGACCTCGATTGAGGATGGCGGCATTGAAGTGACATATGAGGGCATGAAATCCTTCATCCGTCGCTCTGATCTGTCACGTGACCGTGCCGAGCAGCGCCCAGAGCGCTTCGGTGTTGGTGACAAGCTTGACGTTCGTGTGACAAACATTGACGCCAAAACACGTCGCTTGGGTCTGTCGATCAAAGCCCGCGAAATTGCTGAAGAGAAAGAAGCCGTTGAGCAGTATGGTTCTTCCGACTCTGGCGCGTCCTTGGGTGATATCCTCGGCGCCGCTTTGAAAAGCAACGACGACTAAGCACACCCTTTTGGGATGAAATTTGGGCGGCCCTGTGAATAGCAGGGCCGTCTTTTTATTTTCGAATCGCTCAGCCGGGCGACTTGGTGTGGGGCTGTTTCTCGCACTGATTGTTTCATTCGGGCCGCACCGGCGTAATGTTGCTCAAAATCAGCGCATTAGCACCTATTATTTTACATGTTGGCCCCGCAATATGTTTCTCAATTCTTAAAAATTCGCCTATAGTCATTTGGATAGTCGCGCGTTTGCTGATTTTGCAAAGCTATCTGCGTAAAAATAAATTTATGGAACTTCGTTGGGGGAACAGTTGAGATGATCAGATCAGAATTGGTTCAAAAAATTGCGGATGAAAATCCCCATCTTTATCAACGGGATGTTGAACGCATTGTGAATACCATTTTTGAAGAGATCGTTGGCGCAATGGCCAATGGTGATCGGGTGGAATTGCGGGGCTTTGGTGCGTTCTCGGTTAAAAAACGTGATGCACGGGTGGGGCGCAATCCGCGCACCGGTGCCTCTGTCGATGTTGAAGAAAAACATGTGCCGTTTTTCAAAACTGGTAAATTGCTGCGTGATCGTTTGAACGGAAAATAAGGCCAACCTACTATGCGCTACATTCGCTATGCATTTCTGACGGTGCTTGCCGTTGCCCTGATCACGGTGGCGATGGCCAATCGCGCGGCGGTTACATTGCATTTGCTGCCCGAGGAGGTGGCCAGTTTTGTGCCGCTGCCCAACACGCTGCAATTGCCGCTGTTTGCGATCCTCTTTGGTGGCATTGTGGCGGGCCTGTTGATTGGCTTTATCTGGGAGTGGTTCCGCGAGCATAAGGGCCGTTCTGAGGGCGCGCGGGCACGGCGTGAGGTCAAGGCCCTAGAGCGCGAAGTGACCCGTTTGAAGGGTGATGTGGTCGGGGAAAAAGACGAAATCCTTGCCCTGCTTGAAAAGAGCGCCTAAACGCCCTTATGGGACCAAATATCAGAGTTAAAATTTGCGGGCTGCGCGAGGCGCGGCATGTCATGGCGGCGGTTGCGGCTGGGGCCGGTTATCTGGGTTTTGTGTTCTTTGAAAAATCTCCCCGCAACGTCAGTATTTCGCAGGCCCGTGATTTTGCGGTTGAGGTGCCGATTGGCATCGCCAAGGTGGCGCTGACGGTGAACGCTGACAACGCGCAGCTTGATGCGATCTGTGATACGGTACCGCTGGATATGTTGCAGCTCCACGGCTCTGAAACGGTGGCGCGGGTGGCCGAAGTGCGCGCCCGTTACGGCCTGCCGGTGATGAAGGCGCTCGGGGTGGCAAATGCCGATGATCTGGCGGCACTGGATGCCTATGCTGAAGTGGCCGATCAGCTGTTGATTGACGCCAAACCACCCAAAGATGCAGCCTTGCCAGGTGGCAACGGGCTGGCGTTCGACTGGCGCTTGATCGCCAACCGGCGCTGGACATCGCCATGGATGTTGGCCGGTGGGTTGAGCCCTGACAATGTCGATGAGGCACTGCGCCTGACAGGCGCAAATCAAGTCGATGTCTCGTCTGGTGTGGAGATCGCGGCTGGGGTAAAAGATGATGACTTAATCGCAAGCTTTGTGAAAGCTGCACGAGGAGAAGTGTGATGACGGACCGGATCAACAGTTTCAAAACAGGCCCCGATGAGCAGGGTCGCTTTGGCGATTTCGGCGGACGGTTTGTTTCGGAAACCCTGATGCCGCTGATCCTGTCGCTGCAAGAACAATTCGAGTTTGCCAAGACCGACGACAGTTTTTGGGCCGAAATGCAGGATTTGTGGACCCATTATGTTGGCCGTCCTAGCCCGCTGTATTTCGCGGAACGTCTGACCGATCATCTGGGCGGTGCCAAGATTTATCTGAAGCGCGACGAGCTGAACCACACTGGTGCGCATAAAATTAACAATGTTCTGGGGCAGCTTATTCTGGCGCGCCGCATGGGCAAAACCCGTATCATTGCCGAAACCGGCGCGGGCCAACACGGGGTGGCAACCGCCACAGTTTGCGCGAAATTTGGTTTGAAATGCGTGGTTTACATGGGCGCACATGATGTGGAGCGCCAAGCGCCGAATGTGTTTCGGATGAAATTATTGGGGGCCGAAGTGATTGCGGTCACCTCCGGCCGTGGCACTTTGAAGGACGCGATGAACGATGCGATGCGCGACTGGGTCACCAATGTTGACGACACATTCTACTGCATAGGCACCGTGGCTGGCCCGCACCCATACCCCGAAATGGTTCGTGATTTCCAAGCCATCATCGGGAAGGAAGCCAAAGAACAAATGCACGCCGCCGAAGGGCGTTTGCCCGACACATTGGTGGCGGCAATCGGTGGTGGCTCCAATGCGATGGGGCTATTTTTCCCGTTTCTGGATGACGCTTCTGTCAACATCATCGGGGTCGAGGCCGGCGGTAAAGGCGTGAATTCCAAGATGGAACATTGTGCCTCGATCACGGGCGGACGACCCGGCGTTTTGCACGGCAACCGCACCTATTTATTGCAGGATGACGACGGTCAAATCCTCGAAGGATTTTCGATTTCGGCAGGGCTAGATTACCCCGGTATTGGCCCCGAGCACAGCTGGCTGCACGACATTGGCCGCGCCCAATATGTGTCGATCACCGATGTTGAGGCGTTGGAAGCGTTCCAGCTGTCTTGTGAGCTGGAAGGCATCATTCCAGCGCTAGAGCCAAGCCATGCGCTGGCGCATGTGATGAAAATCGCGCCTGATTTGCCAAAGGATCACCTGATCTGCATGAACATGTGCGGCCGTGGCGACAAGGATATTTTCACTGTCGCCAAGGCCTTGGGTGTGGATATGAACACGGGCGCGTAATAATCTGCGAAGACCGGTCGCCGCAAGGTTCGCATGCTGTGTTGTACGCATAGCGATGAGCCGTGACCTGCGTTGGATGTCGCCCAAAACAAAGGGCATGTGGCAACAGGCCTACCAGTGAAAGCTGGTCTGAGGTTGGGGGCGAGGATCAAGCAATCAATTTTTTTTCAAGATAGAAAAATACCTGAGCCGGCGACATCAAAAAAAACCATGCGCCGTACCGAGCGGGTTTTTCGAACCCTTGCAAGGCTATGTCTGACACGAAAATTCCTCGCGGAGCACAGCATGCGCTTTTGTGTTATTATCTAGACCCCAAATAGGGGGCACATGCACCGCTTATGTTGCCACGAAAACAAACGCTCCATTTTGAATCGGATAGTGATCTGTGGATGCGTGGGGTGGATGGGCGAAGATGAACTTCGCAAAGTGCGAACGCAAGTTGCACGCGCGCTTCAAGGATCATGTACTTCAGAAGAAGTGTGCTTCACTTAATAAGTAAGGTTGGCTCTCGGCTATCTTGCCCGCTGGTAATCCCCCCAGAAAAATGGATGTGTTGAAAGCTAGAATTTTCTCGGCATATAAACCAAGGAGATTTACTATGAAGAAGTCACGATATTCGGAGGCACAGATTGTCTTGATCCTGAAGGAAACAGAGAATGGGGTTCGGGTCTCGGCTGTGTCGTACGCACGGTATGAGCAGTGCTGCGTTTTAGCACCCGTGGCGTTCAAAGTATGGTGGCATGCATCGCACGGCAGGTCAAGATGCATCAGGTGAGCCAGCGGCGGGCGTGTGATGTGTTGCAGGTTGATCGGTCATCGATGCGATATCAGTCGCGCCGAGGTAATGACGCTGAATTGAGGGCCGCCATCAAACGTGTTTCTCGGGAACGCCGCAGGTTTGGATATCGACGCATCCACGTGATGATTGCCCGGGAGGGGTTTGAAGTGAACCATAAGAAGGTCAGGCGTATTTACGTTGAGGAAAAGCTTCAGGTGCGCCGCAGAGGTGGTAGAAAGCGTGCATTGGGCACGAGGAAGCCAATGGTTCTGCCAGATGGTCCAAACCAACGCTGGAGCTTGGATTTTGTCTCGGATGCACTGACCGACGGTCGCCGTTTCCGCATTCTAACGGTTGTGGATGACTTCAGTCGCGAGAATTTGGTGCTAACCGCAGACACGTCGTTGTCTGGCCAGCGCGTTGCACGCGAGTTGGATCGGGTGATCGCTGAACGTGGCATGCCGAAGACAATTGTGTCCCCCTCTCGTGCATTGCTGCGCAATACCCTGCCGGGCAAGGGACAACGGCACCGAATTTACCAGCATGGCGATCCTCAAGTGGGTGCAAGAAACGGGCATCGACTGGCACTATATCGCGCCGGGAAAACCTCAGCAGAATGGATTTATTGAAAGCTTCAATGGGAAACTTAGAGATGAATGTTTGAACGAAACACTATTTGGCACGTTGCGCCATGCCCAAAATACGCTGGAAAACTGGCAAGAAGATTACAACTGGCGCAGG
>JPUR01000267.1 GCA_001321835.1 Marinosulfonomonas sp. PRT-SC04 | reverse complement strand
GCGGCGGTCGAAAACCTCCGCGCACCGAAAGCCCTGTTGTTCAGAGGTTCACTAGTAGAGCGGCGCGGCGCTGACAACCTATCCTCGATCGGTGCGGTTTTCGGTGCTTGAGGCTTTCACTTCGGCGTAACTCTGCTAATAAAACCGATGTGAACATGAAGGACGCGCCGATGCCAGATAAATTCCGCCTAACCCTTGCGCAGCTTAATCCGACGGTTGGCGCGCTGGCTGAAAACGCCGCCAAAGCGCGTGATGCTTGGCAACAGGGCCGCGAGGCGGGTGCCGATATGGTGGCCCTGAGCGAGATGTTTATCACCGGTTATCAGGTCCAGGATCTGGTGATGAAGCCCGCCTTCACGGCCGATGCGATGGCGCATATTGACCAGTTGGCGCTGGATTGTGCTGATGGTCCGGCGCTGGGCATTGGCGGGCCGTATGCGGTGGATGGCAAGCTGTTCAACGCCTATTATATTCTTGAGGGTGGCAAAATCACCGCCCGCGTTTTGAAGCAAAAACTACCGAATGAAACCGTGTTTGACGAGGTGCGGTTGTATGATGTTGGTCCTGAGCAGGGGCCATATTCGATCGGACCACTGCGGATTGGTTCGCCAATTTGCGAAGACGCATGGCACGCCGAGGCGGTCTGCGAAACGCTGGCTGAAACCGGTGCCGAAATCCTGTTGGTGCCAAATGGCTCGCCCTATTACCGCGATAAACTGTCGGTGCGGATGAACCATATGGTGGCCCGTGTGATCGAAACCGAATTGCCGCTGATTTACCTTAACATGGTCGGTGGTCAAGACGACCAAGTGTTCGATGGTGCCTCTTTTGTGCTGAACCCCGGTGGTCATCTGGCGGTGCAAATGCCCGCTCTGACCGAGGCCATCACCCATGTTGATTTCATCCGCACCGACGATGGTTGGCGCGCTGAAGCAGGTGATCTGGCCCCGCAACCTGACAGTTATGAGCAGGATTATCACGTCATGGTGCTGGCGCTGCGCGACTACATGCGTAAAACTGGTTTCAAGAAAATCCTGCTGGGCATGTCCGGCGGCATTGATAGCGCGATTGTTGCCACCATCGCCACCGATGCGCTGGGCGCTGAAAATGTGCGCTGCGTGATGCTGCCCTCGGAATACACCTCGAAATCCTCCTTGGAGGACGCCAAGGAAATTGCCGAAACGCTGGGCTGTCGCTATGATTTTGTGCCGATTGCCGAAGGGCGCGCGGCTATCACCAACACATTGGCCCCGCTGTTTGAAGGCACCAAAGCTGACGTGACCGAGGAAAACATCCAGTCGCGCCTTCGCGGACTGTTGTTGATGGCGCTGTCAAATAAGTTTGGCGAAATGCTGCTGACCACCGGCAATAAATCCGAGGTCGCCGTCGGCTATGCGACGATTTATGGCGACATGGCAGGCGGCTATAACCCGATCAAAGATATGTATAAAACCCGCGTGTTTGAGACTTGCCGCTGGCGCAATGCCAACCACCGTGACTGGATGATGGGGCCTGCGGGTGAAGTGATCCCGCCACGGGTGATCGACAAACCACCCACCGCCGAGCTGCGCGAAGACCAACGCGACGACGACAGCCTGCCGCCATATGATGTGCTGGACGCGATCCTGACAGGGCTGGTGGATGACGAAAAATCCGTCGCCGAATTGGTCGCTGATGGGTTTGAGCGCGAGGTGATTAAAAAGGTCGAACACCTGCTGTATATCTCGGAATACAAACGCTTCCAATCAGCCCCGGGGCCACGTCTGAGCATGCGCTCCTTCTGGCTGGATCGGCGTTACCCGATTGTGAACCGCTGGCGCGACAACAGTTAACTGGCATCGGCAGGTCGGTCTCCCAGCAGATAACGCGGGCCCGGTCCCAGCCGTGCGGCGACATCCTCTGGGTTATAAAGACGGCATTTTTGCAGGCTTAAACAGCCGCAACCAATGCAGCCGTCCAAATTATCACGCAATTGTTCCAGTGCTTCGATTTGGGCGTTGAGCCTGCTGCGAAACTGACGGCTGATCTTTTCCCAATCACGTTTGGTCGGGGTGCGTTGGTCCGGTAAACTTGCCATCAAAGCGCTGATTTCGGGCAGGGTAAAGCCGAAATTTTTGGCGATTTGCACGAATGACAACCGTCTTATATCGGCCCGCCGAAACCGTCTCTGGCCGCCAGAATTTCGCGCCGGACGAATAAGATCTTTGGTTTCATAATACCGAATGGCCGACACCGCCAATCCGGTGCGCCGCGCCAACTGACCAATGGTGAGGGCATCTGTGCTGTGCATATTCTGCTCCTGAAAATAAGCCTTGACCTAAAGTTAGCTTGAGGAATTATAAACAGTAAATCAACACTGAAAGGAAGTAAAATGTCAGAATCATATCTGGAACATGTCAACATCACCGTCAGGAACCCGCAGGCAACAGCGGCGCTCTATTGTCAATTGTTTGGTTGGAAAATTCGCTGGGAAGGCGGCTCAATTCATGGAGGCCACAGCATTCATGTGGGAGGTGAAAACAGCTATGTCGCCGTTTATTCAAAGGGCGATACTACGCAAGCTCCGGACAGCTATTCGCATGTTGGCGGGATGAACCATATCGCCGTTGTCGTCGATGATCTGGACGGGGTTGAGGCGCGGGTCAAGGCCGCCGGTTTCACGCCGGGATCTCATGCCGATTATGAGCCAGGGCGGCGGTTTTACTTTGACGATGGTGATGCGGTCGAGGTCGAGGTGGTGAGTTACGTTTGACAGGCTCTTTCACATCGGGGCGAATTGGCTTATGAGCCTAGGAAATCCTAACAATCGGACCTGATCGATGACAACCACTCGTTTTGCCCCATCGCCGACCGGCTATATCCATGTCGGAAACCTGCGCACCGCGCTGATGAATTACCTGATCGCTCGTAAATCCGGTGGCACATTTGTGCTGCGGTTGGATGATACCGATCCAGTGCGCTCAACGCAGGAATATGCCGATGGGATCAAACAGGATCTTGAATGGTTGGGCCTAACGTGGGATCGGCTGGAAAAGCAATCAGAACGGTTGGAGCGCTATAATGCAGCCGCTGATGAGCTGCGCGCCAGTGGCCGGTTGTACGAGTGTTTTGAAACTCCGGTTGAGCTGGATTTAAAGCGCAAGAAGCTGCTGAATATGGGCAAGCCACCGGTCTATGATCGCGCCGCGCTGAAGTTGTCTGAGGCCGAGAAAACCACGCTGCGTGAAGAGCGCGGTGCGGGGCATTGGCGCTTCAAGCTGGATCAACAGCGGATCGAATTCACCGATGGTATTTTGGGTGATTTGTCGATTGATGCGGCCAGCGTGTCGGATCCTGTTTTGATCCGTGGCGATGGGCAGTTTTTATACACTTTGGCGTCGGTATGTGACGACATTGATTATGGCATCACCTATGTGGTGCGTGGTTCGGATCACGTCACCAACACCGCCACACAAATCCAGATTATTCAAGCACTTGGCGGCACTGTACCGCGTTTTGCACATCACTCGTTGTTGACAGGACCGCAAGGCGAAGCGCTGTCAAAACGCCTTGGGACTTTGGCATTGCGCGATCTGCGTGCTCAAGGCATTCAGCCGATGGCGTTGCTGTCACATATGGCGCGGATTGGCACCTCTGATCCGGTGGAATTGCGCACTGATATGGCCGAGCTGGTTGAAGGCTTTGAGCTGTCACATTTCGGGGCTGCTCCGACCAAATTTGATGTCGCAGATCTGTTGCCACTGACCGCGCATTATAACCAAGCTTTGGCGTACAGCGATGTGGCCGACACCCTTAAAGCGCTGGGCGTGCCAGATGATGTCGCCGAGGGTTTCTGGGCGGTCGCAAGCGCCAATATCACCGTGCTGGACGATCTAAAAGGCTGGTGGAAATTGTGCCGTGATGGCGCCACCCCAATGGTTGACGCCGAGGACAAAGAGTTCGTCGCGGAGGCGATGGCGCTGCTGCCTGAAGGCGGTTGGGACGACACCACTTGGGGCGTTTGGACCAAGGCCGTTAAAGAGGCGACAGGGCGCAAAGGTCGCGGGCTGTTCATGCCGTTGCGAAAAGCGCTGACCGGCATGGAGCATGGGCCGGATATGTCGAAATTACTGCCGTTGTTGCAGGCTGTAAAACGCAGCTAAAGGACGAAGGGCAGGGGCGCGAAGTAGCGTCTCTGCCCGTCCAACGCTCAAACGTGCGCATGCGCAGCTTGATATGTGCGCTGCTGATGCTGGTTCAGCCATCTGCCATACCGTAGAGTGGTTTTCTTTTCAGAGGTAAATTCCGCGTGACAATCGAAAAACCCAAGTTCACCACCGGCAATATTTTCAAACACATTTCCACGATGACCTTCACAGCATCGATCGGGCTGATGGCGATCTTTTTGGTCGATTTGGTTGATATGGTTTTCATCTCGATGCTGGGCAAAGCCGAGCTGGCAGCGGCGGTCGGCTATGCTGGGGCCGTGTTGTTCTTTACCACCAGTTTTGGCATCGGTATGGCGATCTCGGCGGGGGCTGTGGTGTCGCGGGCTTTGGGGGCAGGTGATCTGGAAATGGCCAGTCGCCGTTCGGCCACGGCGATGACCTACGGGGTGTTGACCGGTGTGGTTTTTTCCGCTGTGGTTTGGCTGAATATCGAGACGCTCTTGGAGCTGCTTGGGGCCAGCGGCGACACGTTGGTGTTGGGCACGCATTACCTGCAAATCATTGTGCCGAGCCTGCCGTTCTTATTGGTTGGCATGGTTGGTGGGGCGATATTACGCGCGCATGGGGCTGCCAAACAGGCGATGATGGCGACGATTGTTGGCGGGGTTCTGAACGCTATTTTGGACCCGATCCTGATATTTGGATTCGATCTGGAACTGACTGGTGCTGCGATTGCCAGCGTGGTGGCGCGGGTGTCGATTGGCGGTACAGCGCTTTACTTGATTTTCAAAAACTACGGCGGCTTGCGGCGTCCGACATTTACCGAAATGCGGATGGATTTCACCGCGATTTATGCCATCGCATTGCCCGCAATCCTGACCCAGTTGGCGACGCCGGTGGGCCAAGCTTATGTGACGCGATCAATGGCCGAATTTGGCGAAGACGCTGTGGCTGGCATGGCGATTGTCGGGCGTTTGACGCCGGTGGCATTTGGGGTTTTGTTCGCATTATCGGGCGCTGTGGGGCCGATCATTGGCCAAAACGCAGGTGCTGGATTGCCGGACCGAGTGCGCGATTCCTTTTGGGGCGGGTTGAAATTTGCCCTGCTGGCAACCTTGCTGATCGGGACGTTGATGTTTGGGTTGCGCGGCCCGATTGTGGCGCTGTTTCAGGTCACGGGGATCACTGCCGAATTGGTGATCTTGTTCTGTGGGCCGCTGGCGTTGGCATTCTATTTTAACGGAGTTATTTTTGTCACCAACGCCGCGTTTAACAATCTGGGCAAGCCGTATTATTCAACTTGGATCAATTGGGGGCGACACACATTGGGCACGATCCCGTTTGTGATGTTGGGCAGCTATTGGTACGGGGCCAAGGGGGTGCTGATCGGGCAGGCGTTTGGCGGCTTTATATTTGCGATTGTGGCGATGATCATGGTGCGACAAGTGATTGCGGATGCCGGTGATCCCTCTCATAAACCAGCGCCGTTTCAGCGGCAGGGACGCCTTATGGGGCTGTTCAGTTTCCGGCGTTAACGGCGGGTCGCAAGTGTCGCATTCCATGCGCGGCAATGCGGTGGTATTTGTAGGCTGATATTGCGCCCAGCCAGATGTTATCGCCAAGCGCGAACATACCCATTATTTAAGCACTGGAGATCAAGATGAAGAAGAATGTTGGATCGGCTGACCGCATTGCACGCCTTGTGGTGGCTGCGGTTTTGGCAGGGCTGTATTTCACCGGAACCCTAGGCGGCAGCATCGGCATTGCTGCGTTGGCTGTGGCTGCGGTGATGCTGGTGACGGCGTTGGTTTCATTCTGCCCGATTTACAGCGTTTTGGGTGCGATTTTTGGCAGCAATGGCGCGGATGAAGATCCGCATAAAAGCGGTGTTTGCTGTGGCAGTTGTGGCAGCGAAGATGCGGGTGATGATCAAGCCGACAAAGATGGCCCGCCGATTTTAAGCTAGGGAATGATGTGGAAATAGTGAGGGCAGGCGCAGATCGCGCTTGGCCTGCTAAGATGTGGGTTCGCTAAATTTTAACCTGCTTACCCTATTCTATGGTGACCTCATTTCAAAAAATAGGCACCAAAATGGAAATAACATCTGTATCGCTGGGATCATCCCAGCCAAAGAACACTTCTAAGCTGGCTGTCCCAGACGATTTTCGCTCCAATATAATGGAGCTGGATACAAATGGTGATGGCCTGATTAGTGATGGTGAATTTGCAACGTATCGCGCCCAGAAACAAGCGAGTGGTCAATTCACGCCTCAAGATGGGCCTATGCCGAATGGACCCATGCACGAAAAAATGCAGCAGGCCATGTTTGATGCACTATTGACGCGCGACGACTAAGGGCCAATGCGGCGGCCTCTAGTTTATATTTGATTGGCTGATAACCGCAGCGATTATTGCGCAGGTAATTTAAACTCTGTTGCTTCGGCGCGGGGCAGCATTTCGCCCTGTTTGCGTTGCAAAACCATGTCGCGGGCTTTGGCGTAAATCGGATCTTCCCAGAACATCATGCAGCCGTTGCAGCCCTTGCCGCAGCAGCCCTCAACCCCAACGCGGTTGGTTTTGTGGCGCCGATCTTTGGTGCCATCGCCAATCGCCTCGACCAGTTCATCGCGGCGTTTGGTGTAGGCTTTGGGGTTGTCCTTGCCGCTGACTTCGATGCCTTGCACCAGTTTGTCCAGCTTAACCCGCGCCCATTGATCTTCGGTCAAGGCGCGCTCTTTGCGCAGAACCGAGAATTCAGGGAACCGCGCGCGAATGTCTTCTGGGTTTTCATGATCAAACAATGAGAACGGAATGCGAATTGTGGTGCGGGCGCCGCCGTGCACGACATCGCGTTTCTCGCCAGTCTTTGCGACCTCAAACTCATAAAGCCGCAGCAACACAGGTTCGCGGGTGACCGGCGAGATGAACTCCAGCACTTCGCCAGCATCAAGTTTGTTCTTCACATCAACCAGCAGCGCGTCATCGGTCACACCCGACACAACGCCGGCAAATTCCCACTGCGCAATGGCGGCGGTGTGCTCGTAATTATGAGCCATATTGTCTAGGCGGCCATTGTGAAAGGCCAGCGTGTAGCCGCGATTTCCGACAGTTTACAGCTCCCGCATATAGGGTTCTGGTGACCAGTTTTCAGGATCGTCATAGTAATCATCAATCGCCATCCGGTAGGCGCGGGCCACAACGGCACAGTAATATTCTGACTTGCCGCGCCCTTCAACCTTGAGGCTATCAACGCCAATACGCATATATTCATCGAGCTTTGGCATGATGCAAAGATCTTTGGAATTCAGGATATAAGAGCCACGCTCGTCTTCCTCGATCGGCAGCAATTCACCGGGGCGACAGCCTTCCTCGAGTAGAAATTCGAACATGTCGTGATTCTCGTCAGTGATGTGCAATTCTTGGTGGGTGCCGTCTTTCATCCGCATCCGGAACTTGTAATTCCAGCGACAGGAATTGGCGAAATTGCCCTGATTGGCACCGCGTTCCGCCATGAAGTTCGACAGCAAGCAGCGGCCGGAATAGGTCATGCACATCGCGCCATGCACGAAGGCTTCGATCTTGATGTCAGGGCATTTTTCGCGAATTTCTGTCAGCTCCGAGAACGAAACTTCGCGGGCCATCACCACCAGATCGGCCCCCAGATCGTACCAGAAATTTACCGACAACCAAGACGACACATTGGACTGGGTCGAGATGTGCAGCGGCAGTTCCGGCGCGTGGGTTTTGACGTATTGGAACACGCCAGGATCCGCGATGATCAGGCCATCTGGCTGCACGGCGCGTACGGTTTCGATGTATTCCTTTAGTTTCGGCACGTCTTTGTTGTGCGAAAAAAGGTTCAGCGTCAGATAGGCGCGCTTGCCGTGGGCATGACAAAATTCGACACCCTCAATCACTTCTGCAAGCGAAAATTCGGATTTGGTGCGCAGCGACATGTCAGGCGTGCCGAGGTAAACCGCGTCAGCGCCATACAAGATGGCCATTTTCAGCTTGCGTAGATTGCCTGCGGGCATCAAAAGTTCAGAGCGGTGTTGTTTCATGTCGCGCGCCAATGTTGTGGGATCCAAGCTGTCCCTTTATAGGGTGCAGGCTAGAATAACAATTGTTTGGGTTCTAAGCTGGATCAGCTGTTTGGGGCGCGCAGCAAACATATGGCCCGGCCGATGAAGGTGCCTGCGACAAGGCCGGAAATACTGGCGAAGACCATGTGAAAACTGGTTGATGCGTAGGTTTCAGGCGCGATGGCTTTGATCATGCCGTCGGCAAACCGCATCCAGAAAATCACCATGAATACGGTTAGCGTCAGCCATTCACCTTTGAGCGTTACGTGAGTTTTGGATTTTGAAATCACGCGTTTGCGTTGGAATATAAAGCCGCCATAGGCGCCGATCAAATAGGCAATGCCAAAGCCGAGCCAGACGTTTTGGACGGCAGGCAATGCATTGACTTTCCACGAATAGGTTTTAAGCCACCGGCTTCCAGCCGGTTCGCTTCA